>SLGN01000684.1 GCA_007123695.1 Verrucomicrobiales bacterium | reverse complement strand
TCGGCAACCTGCCGCCGCGCGAGGCGGAAAAGCCCCGTCTCGAGGAGAAGCGCGCCCTCGCCCTCGCCGAGGCCCAGAAGCGCGAATTCCCCTTCTCCTCGGAGATCGCCAAGGCCATGGTGACGGTGAACTGGCCGACCACCGACATCTTCGACATCGAGAGGACCCGCCGACTCGGGATGCTCTCGGCGATCCTCGACGACCGCCTCCGCAAAAAGATCCGCGAGGAACTCGGAGACGCCTACAGCCCCTTTGCGCACAACGTCCCGAGCGACACCTTCACGGGCTTCGGCTACCTTTTCGCCGCCGTCACGGTAGATCCCGCCCAGGCCGCCAAGGTCGAGTCGGTCGTCGCCGAGATCGCCGCCGAACTCGCCACCGGGACCGCCATCGACGAAGACGAGCTGGACCGCGCCAAAAAGCCGCAGATCGTCTCCATCGAGGAGATGCGCCGGACCAACCGCTACTGGCTCTCCAGCGTGCTCGAGGCATCCCAGGAATATCCCCAGCGTCTCGACTGGTCGCGCACCTTCGTGGACGACTACCGCAACATCACCGTCGAGGACATGAACTCCCTCGCCACCGAATTCCTCAAGCCGGAGGCCCGGGTCTCGGTCCTGGTCATGCCGGTGCCGGAGGAGTGACCCGGCCCGGCGCCTCCCTCTCGAGGCGCAGGATCCATTGGGAGAACAGCCAGGCGAGCAGGATCGCATTGAGGGGTTCGCCGTCGAAGAAGGTGTTCTCGAACAGCCCCGAGACGAGGAAGGCCGCCGCAAGCGGCGCGAAGACCGCGCCGTAGCGGCTGCGGCGGCATTCCCCCACCCAGCACCAGCAGAAGGCGAGGAAGGCGATGCCTCCGAAGGCGCCGGTCGAGGCGAAGGTCTCGAGGTAGTTGTTGTGGGCGTGGCGCTCCAGGTGCGACGGCGCCTGCCGTTGCCCTCCGACCCAGGAGACTTCCTTCTCGAAGCCGTAGCGCTCTTTCAGCTCGGCGGAGTGGAGCTGGAAATTTCGATAGCCCCAGCCGAGGACGGGGCGTTCCAGCGCGGCGAGGGCGGCGGCCCTCCAGTGTCCCGCACGCAGGTCGGCCGAGGCGTCGCGCCGCACGAGGCGCGAGCCGTCGATCCAGGCGAAGAGCCCGGCGGCGAGGGCGACGGCGACGACGGCGGCGAGTAAGCGGCGCGAACGCATCGCCCCATGCACGACGAGGCCGGCGACGACGCCGAGCGCCGCTCCGCGGGTGTGGGTGAAGTAGAGGCCCGCCCCCGCCGCGATCAGCGCGCCGACGGCCACCGCGTAGGGCAGCCTGGTGACGCGGCGCCACAGATCGGGCTGGAAGACGAGGATGGCGAGAAGCAGGACCGAGAACTGCAGCGTGTAGGCAAAGCTCATGACCTGCCCGTAGAAGCCCGAGATCCGCACCGTCTTGGCACCCTCCGCAGGTCCAAAGCCCGGGACCGCCCCCGCCGCCGCCGCCGTGCCGAAGAGCAGGGCGAGCCCGAGGGGCACGAGCCAGGCGAGGACGAGCGAGTCGCGCCGCCACGGGACCCCGAGATTCCTGCCGACGAGCGCAGGCATGGCGAGGACGAGCAGAAAAAGGACGAAGGTCCGCAACATGGTGAGATGGGCGACGGGCCGCTCGACCAGAGCCAGGTTCCCGACGATGGAAAGGAACGAGACAAAAAGGAAGGCGGCAAGGCACTTGGCGCTCGCTCCCCAACGTCCGGGCTCCAGAGAGGCGAATCCCCTCTCGCGGAAGGTCGCGAGGATCGACAAAAAAACGAGCCCCTGCCCCACCGCGAGGAACTTCTGGCCGAAGAACTGCGCCGTGACGAGGCAGAAGAGCCCGGCGGCGAAGAGGTTGGGACCGGCCCACCAAGGCTGCCGGAGGAGGGATGCGAAGCTCGCTGACATCGTTTCTGCGTCCCGCGCTCCGAATCCGGTACGGGGCGTGACCGGCGGAGCTTGCAATCGGCACCGCGCCTCTTCAACCCCGGATTCGGCCGATTTGCCGATCCGCGCGAATTTCGCCGCAGTCCGGCAATTCCGTTTGAGCCCGGCCGGTTCCGCTCCATCGTGACCGTTCCAGGACCGCCGCCCCATGCCCACGGAAGGACTCCATTCCCACTTCACCGCCCTCGACTGGACCGTCGTCTTCGGCTACCTCGCGCTTACCACCCTCGTGGGACACCGCCTGCGGGGCCGCCAGGCCAGCATCAAGGACTTCTTCCTCGGCGGCCGATCCCTGCCATGGCCGGCGGTTTCCGGATCGATCATCGCCACCGAGATCAGCGGCGTCACCTTTATCGCCGTGCCGGGCTTGGTCATGGCCTTGGACGGCGACTTCACCTACCTGCAGTGGGCGATCGGCTCGATTCTCGCCCGGATCGTCGTGGGCCTCTTCTTTGTGAAAGTCTTCTACGAAAAGGACATCTACAGCCCCTACGACTACATGGGCAACCGGCTCGGACGGGCCGCGAAAACGCTCGCGACGGTGCTCTTCACCGTCGGCAGCATCCTCGCCCAGAGCGTGCGCGTCCTCGTGGCGGCCCTGCCTTTGAAGGTCGTGACTCCGCTGCCCTTCGAGTGGTGCATCGTCGTCATCGGCGTTTTCGCGGTGGGCTGGACCCTGATGGGCGGAATGCGCACCGTGATCTGGACGGACGTGATGCAGTTCGGCATCTTCGTCGTCGGCGGCCTCACCGCCCTTTTCTGGATGGTCGGCTCCTTCGACGGGGGCTGGACCACGCTCGTGGAGACGGCACGCAACGCCGAGGCCTTCGACGGCTCGACGAGGGACAAGATGCGCCTGCTTAACCTCGAATTCGATCCCGCTGTCTCCCTCACGCTCTGGGTCGCGCTCTTCGCGGTGCCCTTCCAAAACCTGAACGCCTTCGGCGTCGATCAGCTCAACGCGCAGCGGATGTTCTGCTGCCGCAACGCCGCCGACGCCCGCAAGGCGATCATTTGGAGCTCGCTCGGCCAGCTCGTCACCGTGCTCATGCTGATGGTCGGGGTGGCGCTTTTCGTCTTCTACCGGCTCGCGCCGCCCACCGATCCCGCCATCCTTGCGGAACTCGACTGGTCGGCGGGCGTGCCCGGCAAGCCCGACCGGGTTTTCCCCGTCTGGATCGTGACCGAGCTGCCGGTGGCGGTGCGCGGCCTCATTCTCGCGGGCATCTTCGCGGCGGCGATCTCCAGCCTCGACTCGATCCTCGCCGCCCTCAGCCAGACGACCCTGTCCCTGCTTCACCACACCGACCGCGAGTTCAGCGAGCACGAGCATCGCCGCCTCGTCCTCCAGTCGCGCGCCCTCGTGGTATTCTGGGGCGTCGCGCTCACCGGCTTCACCTTCGTGCTCGCCGCCGTCAAGGAAAAGACCGGCGACCAGATCCTGCCGCTCGCCTTCGGGATGACGACCTACACCGTCGGCCCGCTGCTCGGCATGTTCCTCGTGGCCCTGCTCGGACGCGGACGCAGACGGCTCGCGGGGCTCTTCGTCGGAGCGGCGGTTTCCATGGTGCTGGTGCTTTTCGTCCGCACCGACGTGTGGATCCTATTCATGGGCGACGGCCTCGCCGAATGGCTGGCGAAGCTGCCCACCTACGCCCTCGTCGAGGGACCGCCCAAGTCGGTCAAGTCCACTCTCGCCTCGGAGTGGATGTGGCCGATCACCACTCTGCTGACCTTTGTCTGCGGCTGGGACTTCCGGAGAAAACGGGAGGGTTGAAAATGGAAGAGCCCGCCGCGCCGTCGCGCCTCAGCATCGTCGTCCCCCCATCCGCTGCGGGAGAACGCCTCGACCGCTTCCTCCCCGCCGCCCTCGCGGCGGAGGGACACGCGCTCTCGCGGTCCGCCGTCCAGAGCCTGATCCGCGCGGGCGCCGTCTCCGTCGCGGGACGCGACGCCAAGCCGCGCCATGCCCTCGCCGGCGGCGAGGAAATCGACGTCGAAATCGCCGCCCCTGCCCCGACCGGCCCGCCGCAGGGCGAGGCGATCCCGCTCGCCATCCTCCACGAAGACGAGCACCTCGTCGTCGTCGACAAACCGGCGGGCCTCGTCGTGCATCCGGCGGCAGGCAACCCTGACGGCACGCTCGTCAACGCGCTGCTGCACCACTGCGGCGGCCGCCTTTGCGAACTCGCCGGCGACGACCGACCCGGCATCGTGCACCGCCTCGACAAGGAGACCTCCGGCTGCCTCGTCGCCGCCAAGAGCGAACTGGCCTACCGCTCGCTCGTCGCCCAGTTTTCCGCCCGCGAGACGGGCAAGGAATACCTCGCGGTGGTCGAGGGGCGGCCAACCGAACCCGTCGGCACCCTTGTTTCGCACATCGGCCGCCATCCCGTGAACCGCCAGCGCATGGCCGTGGTCGATCCGCCCGCCGGGAAGGAGGCGGTGACCGACTACGCCTTGCACCGCAGCGACGGAGGGGGCGCATGGACCACGCTGGTCTGCATCATCCACACGGGCCGGACCCACCAGATCCGGGTCCATTTGCGCGAACTGCTCCGCTGCCCCATCCTCGGCGACACCCTCTACGCACAGGTCTCTCGGCAGCGGACCAAGGTGGGCCGGCTGATGCTCCACGCGCGGGTTCTTTCCTTCCTCCATCCCGCTAGCGGGGAGCGACTTCGCCTTGAAGACCCG
>SLGN01000489.1 GCA_007123695.1 Verrucomicrobiales bacterium | reverse complement strand
GATGCGGAAGAAGGCGCGGGCGAGGGACTTCATGCTTCGGCGGCCCTGAGGCGGGCGATGCGGCGGGAGAGGAGGAAGGCGACGGCGACGAGGCCGGGAACGAAGAAAAGGACTTGGCCGCCCGCTCCGAAGCCGGACATCTTCAGCAGATAGCCGACCAGGATCGCGGCGATTCCGGAGAGGGATGTCATGAGGTTGAGCGCCGAGATGACGCGGGCCCGGTGGTCGTCGCGGGCGCAGTCCTGCAGCCAGGCGTTGAGGGGCACGACGTAGAAGCCGCTGGCGAATCCGACGAAGCCGAGGCTGAGGTTCCAAGGCAGGCCGGAGGGGGCGAAGAGGCCAGCCCCGCAAAGGCCCGCCGCCATGCCGAGGGCGCCGACGGGAGAGAGCCCGAGCCGGATGCCGTGGCGGGAGAGCGAGGAGACGAGGCAACTGCCCGCCACGAGCCCGCCCCCGACCCAGAAGAGCATCGTCGCGGTCGCCGTCATGCGGCCTTCCTGGCTGGCGTCGGGGAAAAGCTCCTTGGCGAACTGGACGAAGTTGATTCCGAGGAAGTTCGCCACGAGCCAGTAGAAGGTGATGTAGAGCGCCGCGCTGCGCAGGACGGGATCGTCGAACAATTGCCGAAGATGCCGGAAGTGGCGGACCCAGACGCCCCGCACGAAGCGTTCCCCCGGGTGCGACGGCGTCGGTGCGACGAGTTTCGCGACGGCGAGGGCGGCGAGGCAGCCCGCACCCGCCCCGACCACGGGGAAGAGCGCGGCCCGCCAGCCGTTTTCCGCGACCACTCCGTGCAAGTCGTTGTAGCGCGCGAGGAGGGAGTCGAACCACCGGCCCGCCAGCCACATGCCGCCGAGAATTCCGGCCATGGTCATCATGGACATAAGCCCGTTGGCCATGCCGAGGCGTTTCGAGCCGACGATTTCCTTGAGGATTCCCTGCTTCGCCGGGGAGAAGAGGGTTGACTGGATGGCGAGGAGGAAGAAGCCGAAAACCGCCGCCTCGACCGAGCGCAGCACGATGGAGACGGCGATGAAGGCGAAAAGGATCAGTTGCAGCACGAGGCAGAACCAGATCACCCGGCTCTTCGAGAAACGGTCGGAGAGGTATCCCGCCACAGGGGCGAAGAGGATGAAGGGCAGGGGAATCATCGCGGCGAGGAGGAACTCGATGTTCTCGCCGATCCCGGTGCCCGCCGCGACGGTCATGGCGAGCCCCATCAGGATGAACTTCACGAAGTTGTCGTTGAAGGCGTTCTGCGACTGCACGACGAGGAGGGCGCCCAGCGACCACCAGGCTCGCTTCGGCACTCGATCCACGTCCGGTTCTTCCGTCATGGAAGTCTCTTAGCCGCATTCGGGCCGGGCCGCGAACGGATTGTTCCCCATTCAGGGGATTTGCCTTTTGCCGACGCGGTAGAGCCCGCACGCTTGGAGGGCTGCGGCGAGGTGTCCCGACCACCGGCCCGGGTAGGGGCGCGGCGGCGTCATCGTGCGCCAGCCCCGCGCGGCACCGATGGCGGCGAGTTTCGCTCCCGGGTGGATCATCACGGCGTGCTCGGCCAGCTCGAGCAGGGGAAGGTCCGCCGAGCTGTCGGAGTAGGACCACGATCCCGCGAGCACGGGCGGCTCCTCCGGCACGAGCCCCGCCAACCGCATCGCGGCGATTTTTTCCCCATGCTTGTTGTTCGGGCCTTCGATCACGGGGAGGAGGGGCATCTTCTCGGGCAGCGGCACGCGGGTGCCGAACACTTCGTCGAACCCGAGCTTGGCGGCGATCCCGCCGAGGTAGAAATCGGGGCTGGCGCTGTTGAGGACAAGAACGCGGCCTTCCTTGCGGTGGCGCTCCACCTCGGCCACGACCTCGGGATAGAGCGCGGCCTCGAAGTCCGTTTCCAGAAATTCCGCCACGAGAGCTTCGAGCCGGTCGCGGCTCATGCCGACGAGGTAGCCGAGGAAGAGCCGCTTCATCGTGCGCAGCGGCAGGAGGCCCACGGCCGCCAGCGGAACGCAGGGGAGAAACCAAAGCAGCCAGACCCGGCGCCACGGCTCCCGGGCAAGCACGAAGTTGCAGAACAGCGCCTGCGTGTCGAAGGGCAGCAGGGTGTGGTCGAGGTCGAAGAAGGCGAAGCGTCGCTCCATGGGATGCCTCAGGTTAGCCCCGGTTTTCGTCCGCTGCTTCTCCGGAATCGGAGAAATCCGCAAAATTTGCGGATGCGGCCCCCGGTCGATCCACGCGGAACGAAGGCGCTACAGAGCAAAATGCCGCTTGAGAAGAGCGATACTTCGGGTTTCTTAACGAGTTTTCTTCCCAATTCCAAATGAAGCCCTCCTACGAACTCTTCCAGGACATGAAGCCGGAGACGGCGCTCTCCGTCTTCCACTACCTTCGCGACGAGCAGAGGGATGTCTACAAAGCCACCTTGTCCTCCCTCGCCGCCAACCGCAAGCTGAGGCCCGTCTTCATCCAGCGCAAGCCCGTGCCCGAGCAGATCCAGTGGATGCTGAAGAACATCAAGCTTCGCGGCTCGGACGAAGTCGCCACCCAGGTCTTGCAGCTCTGGCTTCTCAAGGGGAATTCCGCCTTGCTCGTTTCCTTCCTCGACGGGCTTGGCATCGAGCACGACGGAGAGGGCGCCGTCGACGACCTGCCCGACGAACTCGACGCCAAGAAGCTCAAGTCCACCGTCGCCGCGCTCGTGAAGGCGCACGATCCCGAGGTCGTCGCCATCTACCTGCACATCTTCCAGTTGCAACGGCCCGGTGGCTGGGAGCTGATCGAAGAGCTGATCCAGAACTCGCCGGAACTCCGGCTCGGCGGCGCGGAGCTCGATGCCGCGGCGTCGGCGGAGCCGTCCCCCTCGGCGGCTGACGAGACCGGGGCGGAGCCCGCTGGCGAGGGCGGAGCCGTTTCCACCGAACCCGTCAAGAAGACGGCGAAGAAGACGGCGAAAAAGGCCGAAGAATCCCCGAGCGAATGAAAAGCGCCTACGAAAGAGCCATGGAGCGTTTCGGCCAGAACGATCCGCTCCCCTCCCTCAGCGACGAGCAGCGGGCCGAGCTGGCCGCGCTCTCGGACAAATACCGCGCCAAGATCGCCGAGCGCGAGCTTTTCCTGAACGGCCTCGTTGAAAAAGCCGCCGCCGAAGGGCGCTACGACGAGATCCCGGAACTGAAAACCCAGCTCGCCCGCGAAGTGGCCGCCCTCGAGGCCGAGTGCGAGGCGGCCAAGGACAAGGTCCGCTCCGCTGCGGGCTGAAACGCGCGGCTACCGCCTTCCTCGCGTTTTCACATTTCGAGGAAGTTCTTCAGGATCGTCTTCCCCGGAGTGGTGAGAATCGATTCTGGGTGGAACTGGACCCCGTGGACCGGAAGTTCGCGGTGCTTCAGTCCCATGATCTCGCCCTCTGCCGTCTCGGCCGTGATCTCGAGGCAGTCGGGCAGGCTTGGGCGCCGGACGATGAGGGAGTGGTAGCGGGTCGCCTCGAAGGGCGACTCGATTCCCCGGAAGAGGCCTTCGCCGCCATGCCGGATGGGAGAGGTTTTCCCGTGCATCAGCCGGTCCGCCCGCACCACCTCGCCTCCGTAGACCTCGCCGATGCACTGGTGGCCGAGGCAGACCCCGAACACCGGCATCTCGCTGCCGAAGACTTGGATCGCCTCGCGGCTGATGCCCGCCTCCGCAGGAGTGCATGGGCCCGGCGAGATGCAGATGCGGTCGGGACCGAGGGCGCGGATGCCCTCGATGTCGATCTGGTCGTTCCGTCGCACCTCCAGATCGGCACCGAGTTCGCCGAAATACTGGACGAGGTTGTAGGTGAAGGAATCGTAGTTGTCGATGACGAGGAGCATGGCTCGGGCGGGGCCGGGAACGCGGCTTGCTAAGGGAACGCCAGCCGGGCCCATCCGCAATCCATTTTCTGCTGCGGGCATCGGCGGCGGCGGGGGAGGGGATGGCGTCGTCCCGTAGGGGTTCTTGCGGAGGAAAGGGCAAGTTTTGCGTCGTCAAGCGGCCCCGTTCGTGGCATCGTTGGCCCGGCCCGAGTCCGGGCCGCAAAGACCAGCACCATGAATCTCCGCCTCACCGCCCTTCGCCGCCCCCTTCTCCCGCTGCTTCTCGCCGCCTCCCTTCCCCTCACTCTCCTCGGCGAGCAGCCGCGGAGCTTCCGTTTCCCCGGCGGAGACGCCGAGGCGGGGCGCGAGGCCTTCGCCTCGCTCAACTGCATCCAGTGCCACAGCGTCTCCGGAGTCGAGCTGCCGGATCCCCAGGCCGAGAGGCGCCTCGAGCTGGCTCTCGCCGCCCAGGCCCGATTCGTCAAAAACTACGGCGATCTCGTCGTCGCCATCACCAATCCGCGGCACGTCGTCACCGAGCAATACCGGGCCATCCTCTCCGACGCCCAGGCGCGCGGGGCGATCGAGCCTCTCATGCCCGACCTCACCCGGGACATGAGCGTCCGCCAGCTCATGGACCTCGTCTCGTTTCTCGACGAAGCCTACCGGGGCCAGCTCTCCGAATACGGTGGAAAGTGAGATCGACGGTCCGGCTTTGCTCCCCGATCGACATGGCAGCGAATCCCGAGAGAGCCCGTGACATCGTGACATGAATCCGTCCCTGCACTCCACCCGACGCAAATGGATCGGTGGCTCCCTCGCTGCCGG
>SLGN01000018.1 GCA_007123695.1 Verrucomicrobiales bacterium | reverse complement strand
GCTTTACCGGCACAATCAATGGAAGTTTCGCCCCGCGAACTCGTCGAATCCGCGCAGGCGGATTTCGAAGGTCCGTTGACCGGCTATGCTGCGGGGCTTCTCGGCGGTGATTGGGACCGGGCCCGCGACGTGGTGCAGGACACCTTCGTGAAGCTCCATCGCCAGGACCCGGCGATGATCCAAGGCCGATTGAAAAGCTGGCTTTACACCGTGTGCCGGAACCGCTCCATCGACATTCTCAGGAAAGAGAACCCGATGCTTTCCTGCGCGGGCGAGACCTTCGAGTCGATTAACGACTCGGCTCCTGATCCTTCGCGGGCCATGGAAGAGCGCGAGCGGCACGCCGAGGTCATGGCCCTGCTGGAGCGGTTGCCCGAAAACCAGCGGGAGGTCATCCGTCTCAAGTTCCAAGGCGACCTCAGCTACAAGGAGATTTCCGAGGTCACCGGCCTCAGTGTCAGCAACGTCGGCTTTCTCATCCACACTGGCATCAAGCGCCTCCGATCCTTCATGGGGGTGGATCTCTCCAAGCCGTGACCTTCCTCAAGACTCTCCATCCACCTGCCAAACCATCATGAACCGAGAACCCATCAATCCAGACGATCCGAGGATGACCGACTACCTCCTCGGGGAACTTGCTCCCGCCGAACGGGCCGATTTCGAGTCTCGTCTGCTCCATTCCCCGGAAGCCCGCGGCGAGCTTGCCTCGATGCAGCATGTCATGGATTTGCTGGGCGAAGGGTTGCGCCACGAATGGCTCGCCGATGCGCCAGCCTCTCTCTTCCGGGTCGTGGAGCATTCGACGGATGCGGAGACGAAGGTGGTGCGCCCCGCCTTCCTTCCCCGGTTGGCGAAGTTTGCGGCGGCGGCCGCCGTCGGGGCGCTTCTTCTGGTCGGCTCCGCTCTTCACTTCTCGGGATCTACGCCAGAGGATGTCTCCCTCTCCGACGTGGGCATCCCGGGGCAGTCCGCTGCAGGGCCCAGGCTTTTTCTAGCGGAAGAAATCGATGACCTGTCCATCCTCCAGCTAGCGGATGGTTCGGACGCCTCCGATTCTTCCATTGACGCGAGCTATCTCGAGGCGGATTCCGTCCTTCCGGCTTCCTACAAGCCTTTTGCCAAAGGATCGTCGATGGAGCGGGGGGATTCGCTCGACCGAGTCGATTCCTACCTCCCGCCGGTTGGATCCCTGGTGCCCGTGCGCGGCACCACGGGCATGATCGAGAACCGGCTCGAGAGCCGCAACGCGGGCGGATCGTCGGACCGTGGCGTCAGCGTCCTCGTGAGCGGCTACGTCACGATGGGCGGCGGAGGTTCCGCTGCGGCTCGGCCCCGCAGTTTCCAACCGGTTTCCATCAGCGGCAATCCCGTCGTCAACGAGGAGAACGAGCTGCGCCTTCTGGCGGAACTCAACAGCCTTCAAAAGGCCCTTGCCGGGGTCGTCGAAGGTCTCCCCGAAGAGGCGTCCGAGCGGGCCGATCTCGAACGGGTCCTTGACCGCAGCCGCCGCGTCGTCTCGCAGATGGTGAAAGAGCTTTCCTTCTGATCCTTGGGAACAATTTCGGCCGGGCATTGTCCCGGTCGTGGAAGTAATACTGGGAACCAGGCGGAGCAATCCGCCTGGTTCTTTGCTTTCGGGTTTTGCCTTTTTCCGCGGGGTCCGGTTGGATGCGGAGACGAACTTTGGCCGGGGGGCGGGTCCAGGTCCAGACTGGACTTTTTCGGACGCTGCGTGCGGTCAGTTCTCCCACTTCGGCCGCCTCGATCCGACATAGGCGACGAAGAGACCTCCGCAGACGTGGACGACTAGGACAAGGAAGCAGAGCCACATCGGCGCGAGCCAGGTATCGGTGACATCGCGAATGTAGCGCAGATAGTCCCTCTCCATCCCATCGACGATGCCGGCCCAGCTCCAGTAGGCCGAAATGAAGGGTCGGGTCAGCCAGCCGGCCCACTCCGGAAGGGCGAGGACGGCGCCGGAGAGAGGCAGTTGGAAGCCCACGAGATAGATGGAGAGCAGCGAGGCCTGGTCGGCGCTCCGCGCGAGGGAGGAGATGCCGAGGCACACCGCCGTCATCGCTCCGTTCACCAGCAGCAGCAGGAGAAAATGCGGCAGCATCGACTGCGAGGGGATCGCGCAGATCGCCTGGACGAAGACCGTCATCCAGAACGACTGCAGGGTGACGAGCACCGAGAGGTAGGCGATCTTGCTGGCGAGATAGGCCGATGGCCGCACTCCGCCCAGCTTTTCCTTTTCGAAAATGTGCCTTTCTCCCGCGATTTCGCGCGCCGAGTTGTTCGAGCCCATCAGGGTCAGCAGGATCACTTGGAACATGGCGAGGCCAGAGACGAGACCCGCGAGATTCAGGTTGAAGGTCACCGATTCGCGTTCGGCGTGGTATTCCTCGACGCTGGCGGGCAGCGAGTCCGAGAGCCGCTTCGTCTGCTCCACGCCTCCGAGTTCGAAGATCGCCACGAGGATGGGGAAGGCGACGAGGATGGCGAGCTGCAGGGAGATCTGCCCGCGGTCGCGGAAGAAGATGGTCCATCGTCGCAGGAACAGCGCGAGGAACTGGGCGAGGGCGCCCGGCGTCTCCGCCGAGACCGAGACGTCGGGGGCGGCCGGGGCTTTCCAGGCGAAGGACTCGTAGTAGGCTTCGCGGTGCTTCGACCAGCTCGAGGCCCATTCGCCCGCCTTGCGCCCGGCGAGGCGCGGGTAGACATCCTCGGCCTTCTCCACGCTGAAGTAGTGCTCGAGGGCCCGCGGCGGACCGTGGTAGACGACGCGACCGGCGTCGAGGACGAGGACCGAGTCGTAGAGCTCGAGGCTTGCGAGGCTGTGGGTCACGTTCACGACGAGCCTGTGCTCGTTGCGGCTGAGCCGGTGCATCAGCTCCACGATTTCCTGCTCGCTCTTGGGATCGAGGCCGCTGGTGACTTCGTCGCAGAGGAGAAGGACCGGGTCGGTGACCAGCTCGAGGGCGAGGGAGAGCCGGCGCCGCTGCCCTCCCGAGAGCACCTTGACGGGCCGGTCGCGCAGAGCCTCGAGGCCGGTCGAGGAAAGCACCGCGTCGACGAGATTCCGGAAGGCGGCCCGGCTCTCGGTGCGGGCCCGCAGGCGCACCGCCGCCTCGATGTTCTCCTCCACGGTGAGGGCTTCGTAGGCGATGGAGAACTGCTGGACATATCCGATTTCGGGGGCTTCGAGGTCGCCCTCTTCGGAAAGGTTCCGGTCGTTCCAGAAAATGCTGCCCGAGGTCTCTTGGTTGATGCCGGCGATGAGCTTGAGCAAGGTCGATTTTCCGCAGCCCGAAGGGCCCACGATGGCCATGAAGTGGCCCGTGGGAACGCGCAGATCGATCTCGTCGAGCAGGGCGACCTCCTCCTTTCCCTTTTCGATCGCGAAGCGGATGTTTTTTAGTTCCAGCACGGAGCAAGTAGTAAGGGATCGGGTGCTCGCGTGCAATCCCGGAATGAAAGAAGCTGAAGGGTTCCGGCCTGCGCAGTTCGTCGGCGAGGAACCAGGAAAACGAGACGGCGGGGGCTCGGGTTTACCTTCCACGTCGCAGCGGGCCTCCGCTGCGCTCGCCTGTCAGTTTTCCTCCGAGAACGATCGCGCGGCCGTTGACGATGATGTCGGAGAATCCCACGGCATATTGGTGGGGGGCTGCGAAGGTTGCGGGGTCGTCCACGGTCTCGGGGTCGAAGACGACGAGGTCGGCCCAAGCCCCCACGGCGAGGCGTCCGCGGTCCTTCAGGCCGAAGACCTCGGCGGGCAGGGAGGTCATGCGGCGGATGGCTTCCTCGATTCCGAGGACGCCTTGGTCGCGGACGTAGCGGCCGAGGACGCGGGCGTTGTTCCCGTAGCTGCGCGGGTGCGGGATGTCCTCGCCGGGGCGCCGGGGGCCGCCGTCGCTGGCGACCATGGTGGCGGGATGGGAGAGAAAACGAACGAGGTCGGGCTCGTCCATGCCGTGGTAGACGGCGCTGGCGCCGCTGCCGCTCTCGATGGCGAGGATCGTCTCGATCTGCTCGTCGAGGGCGTCGGACCCGCGCCGGAGACGGGCGATTTCGGGGATGGATTTTCCATTGATCGAGGGGTCGTCGGCGCAGTTCGCGATGACGACGTAGGCGTAGTCCTCGCGCCCGAGGCTTTCTAGAGACCGCTTCATCTGCCCGACGATGGCGGCCTTCTTCTCGGGTTCGGCGAGGCGGGCGCGGAAGTCGGCCTTGGTCCCCTCGCGTGCGGCCCCGGGGATCGTCTGGCGCAGGCCGGTGCTGGAGGCGGTGTAGGCATACTGGTCGTGGGTGATGCGGAGGCCGGACTCGCGGGCCGCGTCCAGCTTGGCGAGAACCTCGTCGGCTCGCCCCCAGGCGGTGGGGCCGGTGAGCTTCAGATGCGAGACTTGGGCGGGGATGGCGGCCTCGCGGGCGATCTCGACGAGTTCGTCGATGGCCTCGAAGATGCGGTGGGTCTCGTGGCGCATGTGGCTGGCGTAGACGCCCCCTTGCCGGGCGGCGACCTTGGCGAGGGCGATGATCTCGTCGGTGCGGGCGAAGCTGCCGGGCACGTAGATGAGGCCGGTGCTCAGCCCTACGGCGCCCTCGGTCATGGCCCGTTCGACGAGTTCCTCCATCCGGGCGAGTTCCCTGGGATTCGGCGGGCGCAG
>SLGN01000192.1 GCA_007123695.1 Verrucomicrobiales bacterium | reverse complement strand
GTTCCGACCGACTGCCTCTTCGACGAGCTCGCGCAGGGCGGGCGAGCCGAAGTCGTCGAGCCATCCGGTGGCGGCGGGCCGGGGCACGGACCCGGGCGCGGTCCAGCGTCCCGGCAGCTCGCCGAGAGTGGCGGCGGCGGAGGGCTCGGGCTGCCACAGGGTCTTGCACGAGCCCAGCAGCGCGGGCAGCAGCAGCGCGGCGAAGAGGGTGCCGCAGCGTCTCCGGGCGGTCGTGGGTCCTGTCGGTTTCGTGTCCAATGCGCGTCAATTCAGGGGCCGGATTCGTTCTTTGTCGAACGCGAAGTTCAGAGAAAGCGGTCCAGCGCGAGGAAGCCGGCGACGCCGGCGACGAGCACGGCGAGGGGCGCGGCGACGAGTTTCCGGTACCAGCTGTGGCCGCCGAGAGGCAGGAGGATGGCGGCGGCGGCGAAGGTGGCGAGCAGCAGGGCGGATCCCGCGCCGAGGGGAACGAGGAGGGGGGCGAGGGCGCCGGGATCCTTTTCAAGGAGAAGCGCTCGCAGGGAGGGCAGCGTCGCGAGCAGGGCGCCGACGGCCGCTCCGGCGGCGGCGAGCAGGGGGTAGCGCCACCACCGCACGTGGT
This sequence comes from Verrucomicrobiales bacterium, assembly GCA_007123695.1. Lineage (GTDB taxonomy): Bacteria > Verrucomicrobiota > Verrucomicrobiia > Verrucomicrobiales > DEV007 > Arctic95D-9. The sequence continues at coordinate 4,084 of SLGN01000192.1, read as the reverse complement.
GGTGGAACAGTGCCTCGAGCGCGACTGCGGCGACGAGGGCGCCTGCGGCCTCCACGGCCCAGGGACAGGGGGGCAGCACCAGCGAGACGGACAGGGCGAGGGCGGGGGCGAGGCCGACGAAGACGGCGGAGAGCTGCCACAGGGTGCTCGTCCGGCCGAGGGTAAGCAGGAGCATGGCGAGCGCGAGCAGGGCCGCGAGGGGCGTCTCGACCAAGGCGGAGCGGAAGCCGTCGACGAAGGCGTTGCGCGGAGCCAAAATGGTCGGGGCGCTCGCGGGGCCCGTGGCGTCCGGCGCGGATGGGCCTTCGGCGGTATCGGACGCTTCTCCGGGGGATTCCGATTCGACCGGATCGGCGGAGAAGGGGTCGCCCTCCTCGACCGGGCGCACCGTGACGGGGCGGCTGTATTCCCCCGACAGGATGACCTGCATGCGGCGGCTGATTTGTTCGTCCTTCGCCACGACCATGACCACGGCCATGGGGCAGCGCGGATCGACGTAGAGGAGAAAGTCTCCCGATCCTTCGGGAATCGGTCCCGAAAGCCGCGTCATGACCTGCTGGCGCTGGAGTTCCGGTGGGGTGTCCTCGTCGCTGGCCTCCTCGACCTCGATGAGCAGTTCTGGCTCCACTTCGTTCTCGCCGAATTTCACCACGAGGAAGCCGGCGAATTCGCGGGCGGCGTCCTCGGGGGAGATCTCGTCATTGTAGGCGAGGTCGTCGCTCGGGACCACCTCCATCGCGGCGTCCAGCGAGTAGCGGCCCTGTTTCGTGTCGAAATGAGCGAGGAGCGAAACCGATGTGACGCGGTGGGCCTCAACCGGCGGCGCCCCCACGAGGCTGCCGCAGAGGGCGACGAGGACGGGCCAAGCGAGGCGGGTTCGGGAGTGGGGTGGGGAGATCATTGCGGGACCGCCAGGGGTATCGACCGTTTCACCATTGCACCCCGGACGCCGATGTGCGCGGGAAATCGCGCCCGCTTGATTGCGTGATTGCATTTGCCGATACCCGGCGGAATGGTTTCCTCGGGTCCCCGTCTTCGAAGCGGGGTCCGAAGCACATCATCCCCTATCCTTTCCAATGAGCCAGAAGCAGAAGCCGCAAGCGGAATTCGACAGACGTAATTTCATCCGAACCGCCGCCGGCACCGACGCTGCCGCAGGTGCCTTCCTCGGAGCGGCCCGGGGAGCTGGGATCGACCCCTCGCAGAAGCTCAAGGTCGGCTTCATCGGCACGGGTGGGCGCGGCACCGGTGCCGCCGTTCAGGCTCTTTCGGCGGACGACAACCTCGTCCTCCACTCTGTCGCCGACGTCTTCCAGGACAAGATCGACGGCGCCCTCGCCCAGCTTGCGAAGGACAAAAAGGTTGCGGACCAGGTCGATGTCCCGGCCGAGCGCCAGTTCGTCGGTCTTGACGGCTACAAGCGCGTGCTCGACTCCGGCGTCGATGTCGTCCTGCTCACGACCTCGCCGGGTTTCCGCCCGCTGCACCTGCGTGCCGCGATCGAGGCGGGCAAGCATGTCTTCGCGGAGAAGCCGATGGCCGTCGATGCGGCGGGCACACGGCACTGCCTCGAGACCCTGAGGATGGCGGAGGGCAAGCCGCTCTCCATCGTGGCCGGCTTCTGCTGGCGCTACTCCCCGAGTCGGCGCGCGGCCTACCGCAAGGTCATGGAGGAAGGTCTGATCGGCGATGTCGTCGGCATCTACGCCACCTACTACGCGGGACACTCCAAGCCGCACCTCGACCCCTCCCTGCGGATGGACGGGATGAGCGACATCGAATGGCAGATCCGCAACTGGTACAACTACACCTGGCTCGGCGGCGGAGGTCTCGTCGAGCAGGCGGTCCACAGCGTCGACAAGATCGCGTGGGTCATGGGCGACCAACCGCCCATCAGTTGCCGGGCCACCGGCGGGCTGGCCCAGCCGCAGGCCGGGGGCAACATCTTCGACCACTACCACATCGCCTACGAATACCCCAACAACGTTTGGTGCCACCTCGGTTCGCGCAAGGCAATGGGTTGCTTCAACGAGAACGCCGACTATATCCGCGGCACCAAGGGCACGCTCGTGATCGGCCGGGGCAGCGAGCCCTACATCGAGGACAACGACGGCAAGATGCTCTGGCGCTACCGCAAGCCCCGCGAGGGCGAGGCGAACATGTACCAGGTGGAGCATGACGAACTCTTCGCCTCGATCCGCAGCGGCGAGCACATCAACGATGGTCCGCGAATGATCAATTCCTCGATGATGGCGATCATGGGCCGCATGTCGGCGCAGACCGGAAAGGAAGTCTCCTGGGAGGAGGCCATGGCGGCGAACGAGGAACTTTTCCCCAATATCGAGAACCTCCAGTGGGACCAGAGCTACGAGCCGCATGGGGTGCCCGTGCCCGGCGTCTTCCAGATCCCCGGGATCGGCGGGGTGGAGAACAAGGCTTGATCCGCGAAGGATCTTCGGCGAGTTCCTCGCTGGGGGGGATTCCGCTTTTGTTGTGGATCCGCCCCCCTCGGTTTTCTCTCCGAATTCGGGGCGCGTCTTCCGGCGTGAACCACTGACTTCCGCCTTGGCAAGCCGATGCCAAGGCGCGAAATTTGATCGCGCCCCGACGGCTCCATGAGGAAAGGTCTCCGATTTCAAAACCGCCTGATGTTCGCGCTCTTTGCGGCGGTCACGGCGACCACGCTGACGCTGATCCTCGTGACCGAGACCAAGGTTGCGCAGGCCTACAACCACCAGTTCTCAAGAGACTTCCGGCGCATCGTGGCGCAGCTCGAGCGGGCCCGCGTGGAGCGCTCGCAGGAGTTCATGGATCTCTCGCGGCGTCTCGCCGCCCACCCCTTCGTCGCTGCCTCCATCGCGGGAAACGCGACGGCGGAGCAATCGCGGGATTTCTGGCTGTCCTACCTCGACGCCCTCGAGTCGGCGGGGCAGGGGGCGGAGCCGGGAGGCGGCGGCTTCCCGGGAGTCGGTGGCGGCGATGCCCGCGAGCGTCGGTGGCGGCGCCTCCTCGCAAGTCCGGATCTCGTGGCACGCTTCAGCGCGATCGGCGTGGTACTGCCCGATGGCGAGATCCGTCGGCTTTCTCCCCCGCCGTCCGCCGTTCCGCCGCCGGGATATTCGCCCGGAGGAAGCGGTGGCAGGAAGGGCCGGCCGGTTGGCGGGCGCTTCCGCCAGCCCGACTCGCGCATCCAGCAGCTCGCCGAGCGTGTCGCCGAGCTGCTCGCCCGCGAGGGGCAGCAGGTTCTCTACGTGCCCTTCGAGACTCCCGACGGCGCGGTCTACCTCCAGGAAATGGTCAGCACACCGGTTGAGGGACCGGGAGGCGGCGCTCCCCTCGGGCTCTTCCTGCGGGCCACCTCGGCCGAGACCGAGGCGCAGATCTTTCTCGACCGTTTCCAGGAAGAGTTCGGCGCGGACGTGCCCCTGCTCACCGGGATTCTGCTCGGCGACCATCTCTACACGAGCAAGCTGCCTCCCGACGAGGCGGCGGATGCTGGAGCCGTCATTTCCCGGAACCTGGCGGCGCGTCAGAACGAGGGCAACGGCACAATGGACGGCGAGATCGTCTTCGAAGCACCGCTAGGAGGTGTGGCCCACCGTTGCTATCTCAAGCCTCTCGCCGCCGAGGGCATCTACGCCGCCTCGGCCTGGCAGGTCAGCGCCTACTCGCTGGCGCCGCTCCGGGCCGATTTGGCCGAGCTGCGGCTGCGCGGCAGCGGAGTCGGGCTCTTCGCCCTGCTGCTCGGGGCGGGCCTTGCTTGGCTCCTCGCCCGTCGCCTCGCCGTGCCGGTGGCGGAGATGACGAAGGCGACCGAGGCGATCAAGAGCGGCCAGCTCGACGCCCGCATCCAGGTGCGGAGCCGCGACGAACTGGGCGAGCTGGCCGAGTCGTTCAACGAAATGGCCGCAGGCCTCCAGCAGCGCGACGCCTACCGCGCCATTCTCGGACGGGTCAGCGACGAGAGCGTCGCCTCCATCCCCGTGGGGTCGATCTCCTGGAACTGCTCGATCGGTTCGGTCGCCTCCCGAAGCCAGTCCTGGACCTCCCGGTCGATCTCGGCGGCCTGCTCCTGCTGGAGCGT
>SLGN01000349.1 GCA_007123695.1 Verrucomicrobiales bacterium | reverse complement strand
CGGCGTCATCCACAGCTCCAATCTCTGCACCGAGATCACGCTGAACACATCGGGCGACGAGACCGCCGTCTGCAACCTCGGGTCCGTCGTGCTCGAGACCCACCTGCGCCCCGACGGATCCCTCGATCTGGAGAAGCTGCGCGAGACCGTCCGCGTCGCGGTGCGCGCCCTCGACAACGTCATCGACATCAACTACTACCCGACCGACCCGGCACGCAACGCGAACCTCCGCCACCGCCCCGTGGGCCTCGGCGTGATGGGGCTGCAGAACGCGCTGTTCCTCCGCGACACCCCCTTCGCCAGCCAGGCCGCCGTCGAGTTCAACGACGAGTTCATGGAGGCCATCGCCTACTACGCCTACGAGGCCTCCAGCGATCTCGCCGCCGAGCGCGGCAGCTACTCCACCTTCGAGGGGTCGAAATGGAGCCGCGGCCTGCTCCCGCCCGACACCGTCGATCTGCTCGAGCAGGAGCGCGGCGAGTCCGTCGACGTCCCTCGCGGCGGCCGCCTCGACTGGGATGCCCTGCGCGAGAAGATCCGCACCCAGGGCATGCGCAACAGCAACGTGCTGGCCATCGCCCCCACCGCGACGATTTCCAACATCATGGGCAGCTCGCCCTGCATCGAGCCCACCTTCAAGAACCTCTTCGTCAAGGGCAACCTCTCGGGCGACTTCATCGTGCTCAACCCCTACCTCGTCCGCGACCTCAAGGCCCTCGGGCTCTGGGGCGACGAGATGGTCGAGCGCCTCAAGTACTACGACGGCGAACTCGCCGACATCGAGGAGATCCCGCAAAACCTCAAGGACAAGTACTCGACCGCTTTCTCCATCGGCTACGAATGGCTCGTCGACGCGGCGGCACGGCGGCAGAAGTGGATCGACCAGTCCCAGTCGGTCAACCTCTTCCTCGCCACCCCTGACCTCAAGACCCTCTCGCACATGTACCGGGCCGCTTGGCACAAAGGGCTCAAGACCACCTACTACCTCCGCACCCAGCAGGCCTCCAACATCGAGAAGGCCTCCATCCGGGTGAACAAGGAGGTGCGGATCTACTCCGCCGCCGAGAAGGAGGCCTGCTCCCTCGAGGCGATTCTCAACGGGGGCGAGTGCGAGGCGTGCCAGTGAGACGCTTCGGCACCGGGGGCGGTCCCGGTCCGACCGCGTTCTTTCCCGGAAGGCGGCCCTGCGGGGCCGCCTTTTCCGTGGCGGGGAGCGTCGGGCGGGCGCAACGTTCCGTGACCCAGTCGGCCAAAAAGGGGTTGAAGGCGGAGAGGAACCTCACTACCTTCCCCGCCCCGTCCCGACCCCCGGTCCGGCGGAGAACCCTTCACCACCCATGCTCGCCACATTCCGCCACATTCAAAAGGGGCTTCTCATCGTCGTCACCGTCATCATCGTGGTGGCCTTCGCCTTCCTCTACTCCGACTTCGACTTCGTCGAGGGCACTCTCGCCCGGTCGGACTGCCCTGTGAAGGTCTACGACCGCTGCTACCGTCAGAGCGAGACGGTGAAGCTCGCCAACCACTTCAACGTCGCCCTGGAGTTGGGGCTCTACGACTTCGCTACCGTGATGTTCGGCGAGGACCGCCTCGACAACGACCGCACCAATTTCGTCATCAGCCTCGTCGTGCTGCGGAGGGAGGCCGAGCGGCTCGGCATCGAGCCCAGTCCCGAGGAGATCAAGGCGGCCATTCCCGAGCTTCCCGTGTTCCGCCAGCCCTGGGTTACCGCCCAGTATGTCGAGAACGGCATCCTCGGCCCGAACGGCTTCACCCAGAGCGACCTCGCCGCCCTCGTGAAGGACTACCTTTCCTTCCAGCGTCTCCGCGACCTCGTCGGCGCCGGCATCGAGGGCTTGCCGAGCGAGGCCACCCGTCGCTACATCCGGCAGAATCAGCGCTACACCGCCTCGGTCGTCCGTTTCGACCGATCCGCCTTCGTCGACGGTATCGAGATCACCGCCGAAGACGTCGGGAAATACTTCAAGGAAAACGAAGACGAGCTCCTCAGCGAGCCCAGGCGCGGCTTCGACTACGTCCGCTTCTCCCCCCTCCCCCTCCCCGAAGACGCCACCAACGAGGCCAAGGCCAAGGCCAACCTCGAATTCGCCAACGCCGTCAACCGCGCCTACGCCGATCTCTCCGACGAGGGTGCCGACTTTCTCCAGGTGGCCGCCCAATACGCCGGAGAGCGAGCCGAGTTCTCCACCGAGAGCGGTTCCTTCGATCCCTTTTCCCAAGCCGAGCCTCCGGAGCTTCTCGCCGAGGATGAAGGCACCGTAGAGCAGCTCTTCAGCGGTGCGCGCCATCCGGGCGACGTGAGCGTTCCGGTCGAAAGCGGGGACGGCTGGATCGTCCTCCATTTCCGCGAGTCGATCGAGCCCGAGCCGCTGACGCTGGAGCAGGCCGAGCCGGCCATCCGCGACGCCCTTCTCGCGACCCGCTCGAACCGGGCCGTCAACGACGCCGCCAGCGAGGCCCTCGGCAAGCTGAACGAAGCCGTCGCGGGCGGCGCCTCCTTCGCCGAGGCCTCCGCCGCTCTCGGTCTCGAGGCGGAGAGCCTGCCGAACTTCTCCCAGAGCGAACCTCCCGCCGACGTGGCCGATTCCTTCGTCATCGTCTCCGCGGTCGACGGCCTCGCCGAGGGGAGCATTTCCGCAGTCACCGAGCGTCCCGCCGGCGAAGGCTATCTCCTCGTCCACGTCGAGCGCATCGAACTCTACGAAGACGACGAGGCCGAGGGGGCCAAGGGCGCGCTCGCCGCCACCGCCAAGAACCAGATCCAACGCAGCCTCTTCACCGCCTGGTTCAACCAGCGCCGTGCCGAGTCCTGAGCCCGTCGCGCCCAGCAAACCGGGCTTGCCATGGAATGAGCGAGGAACTCGACGATCTCTTCGACGACGCCAATGGCGACCTCGCCGTCGGCGATCTCGAATCCGCCATCGGGAAATACCGCCGCTGCGTGGAGATGGATCCCGCCTTCTTCGACGGCTGGCATGCCCTCGGCATGGCGCTGATGAAGACCGGCCACATCAAGGAGGCCATCGGCGCCGGGCTCCAGGCCACCACCCTGCGTCCCAACGACCTCCTCGCGTGGACCGCGCTTTCGCAGATGTACGTGCAGGACGGTCAGATCGGCGAGGCCGAAGACGCCAAGGGCAAGGCCCGCATCCTCTCGCTCGGCGGACGCGTGGTCAAGGAGTGACTCATTGCCGCCTGCAGAAGAAAGGGGCCGGGGCGTTGGCCGCCTACAGTGCCCGCAGCTCGGCGAGCATCTCCATGAGCTGTTCGGTCAGCACGACCGACGAATCCTTCTCGAACCGCGAGGTGCCGATCCAGGTCTCGTAGCCGCCGAGCTCGTGCTGGTGGGGCGGGGGCAGGTAGCCGTAGCCGCCGTTCGCCAGGGAAATCGTGAAGGTGTGGGGGAAAGGGCTGCGCTCCTTGATTTCCAGACCGATCTCGACGAGCACCTCGAAGGGCATCGAGACGATGGCCTGCTCGCCGATGCGGATGGCTTGCACGAGCACTTTCTCGCTGCGTCCCGGCTCGGAATGGCGCACCGTCGCGTTGGCGTACTGCTGGGATTTGGCGTGGAGCGGCTCGCGCTCCTTGCGGGTGAGCTTGAGGAGCTCCAGGGCACGCTCCACTTCGGCCTCGGTCATGCTGCGGTAGGACAGCTCGACTTCGCGCTGGCGCATCGCGACGAGCGGATTTTCGTCGTACTCCTCGATTTTGCGGACCGCCCGCCACGCTGCGTCGGCGGTCTTCGTCGCGACCACGCGGACCTGCTCGAAGGGCGCCCGGGGGGCGCGCTTGCCGGGGAAATCGATGTTGTTGATGTCTCCGCTGGTGCCGTTGGTCATCATGGCGACGAAATTTTCCGGCGGATTCGACCCGCCGAGTCGGTAGGGCATGATGCGGGCGAACTCCCCGTAGTAATCGGCCGAGGCCATCCCGACCTCGCGTCCGCGCTCGTCCCGCAACTTGGGGATGCCGCCGACGTAGTGCAGCGAGTAGTTCGCGACGAGCCCGAGAGGACGCCCCCGGCGGGTGCGCACATCGACGACGCAGACCTCGGGATCGGTGGGGCCGGCGGGCTTCAGCAGGTTCCCGCGCGGCGGATTCGTCGCGACCCGGTCCATCTCGCCGAAGGGATTGGGCCGCATCGTGCCCGGCTTGAGATGCCAGCGGCGGTTGTTGACCTCGTCGGGCTCCTCGTCCCTGGCGAACCCGACCTTGGCCGGTTCGAGCGATTCGATCGCCTTCACGATGGCTTCAGTCATGCCCTCGCGACGGCGCTGCTCGTAGGCGATGCGGCCCTCGCTGGTATCGCCGCCCTTCGGCGCCGAATGAGTGTGGGTTGCGCTGATCAGCATCTCCTCGGGCTTCCATCCCGTCCTCTCGGCGGCGGCGGCCTTGGCCGCATCGGTCCCCTCGCGTCCCGCTCCGATATCGTCGACAAGGGCTAGCACGGCACGCCCAGTCCCGTTTTCGAAGGCCACCGCCCGCACGTGGAGCGGATCGTGGACGAGTTCCGATTTCCCCGAACGGAGGGTGATGGGGAAGACCGTCGGCGAGATATCGACCGCCGCCGTGCCGGCGCGCAGTCCGGTCGTCGGCTGTTCTTCCGCGTCGAGGGAAAAGGGGAGGAACGCGAGCGTGCAGAGGGCGATTCGGGCGGGGCGGGGGAGGG
>SLGN01000431.1 GCA_007123695.1 Verrucomicrobiales bacterium | reverse complement strand
GACGAGGCCGAGGTGGTGGCCGAGGATCTCGGCACGGTGCCCGACTACGTGCGCCCCTCGCTGGCCGAGCTCGGCATCGCGGGGATGAAGGTGCCGCAGTGGGAATTCCACGATGGCCGCGTCGCTTCGGGCCTGCACTATCCGGCGCTCGCCTTCGCCACCTACGCCTCGCACGACCATGCCCCGATGCGGGCGCAGTGGGAGTCGGCGCTGGCCAAGATGGCCGAGACCGGTCCCGAGGACGCCGAGCACTGGGAGACCCGCCGCTTTCTCGAAACCCTTTGCGAATTCGCCTCGATCGAGCGGCTCGGCGGCGAGATCCCCGCCTACGGGCCCGAAGTGTGGCACCGTCTCCTCCACGCCCTCTCGATTTCGAACGCCGACCGCATCGCGGTGATGGCCAACGACCTGCTCGGCGAGACCGAGCGGATCAACGTGCCGGGGGTGATGGACGGCACGAACTGGAGCTACCGGCTGCCAGCGACGAGCAAGGCGCTGCTCGTCGCCCCGGAACATCGCGAACTGCGCGAAAGCCTCAAAAACCTCTTGAACGAGACGGGACGTTCGCGAAGGGTCGGGGTCGCCTGATCGATGCGGCGGCAGGCGGCGACGGAGCGAATCCGCCCGCTTTGCCCCGAGATAGTCGGCGCGGGAGCGAGTTTCTCCCCGCAGCGCCGCAGGCCCTTCACCCTCACCCAACGCAGCCTCCCAGACATGACCCAGCCCATTCGAGTCGCAGTGACCGGCGCCGCCGGCCAGATCGGTTATTCCCTCCTCTTCCGCATCGCCAGCGGCGCGATGTTCGGCCCGGACCAGCCCGTGGCGCTCAATCTCATTGAGATCGAGCCGGGGATGAAGGCGCTGGAGGGCGTCGTGATGGAACTCGACGACTGCGCCTTCCCCCTGCTGGCCGACATCCGCGCCACCTCGGACCTCGACGCGGGCTTCGACGGGGCCAACTGGGCCCTGCTCGTCGGCAGCGTGCCACGCAAGGCCGGGATGGAGCGCAAGGACCTGCTCGGAATCAACGGAAAAATCTTCACCGGCCAGGGCCAGGCGATCGCCCGGAGCGCCGCTCCCGACGTGCGCACCCTCGTCGTCGGCAATCCGTGCAACACCAACTGCCTCATCGCGATGAACGCGGCGCCCGAGGTGCCGCGCGAACGCTGGTTCGCGATGACCCGCCTCGACGAGAACCGGGCCAAGTCGCAGCTCGCCCGCAAGGCCGGGGTCCATGTCAGCGAAGTCACCCGCACCGCGATCTGGGGGAACCACTCCGCCACCCAGTATCCCGATTTCTACAACGCCCTCGTCGCGGGACGCCCCGCCACCGAGGCCATCGCCGACCACGAGTGGCTCCACGGGACCTTCATCGAGACGGTGCAGAAGCGCGGCGCCGCCATCATCGAGGCGCGGGGATCCTCCTCCGCCGCCTCCGCCGCCAACGCCGTCGTCGACACGGTGCGCAGCCTCACCAACCCGACGCCCGAGGGCGACTGGACCAGCGTCTGCGTCTGCTCCGATGGATCCTACGGCGTCGATGCCGGGCTGATCGCGTCCTTCCCGGTGCGCAGCGACGGCAGCGGATGGGAGGTCGTCCAAGGCGTACCCGTCAACGATTTCAGCCGCGGCAAGATCGACGCGACGGTGCAGGAGCTGCGCGAGGAGAAGGAGGCCGTGGCCGACCTTCTTCCGTAAGTTCGGTCGCGATCTGAGTTCTTCGGCCTTCGGGGTTCCAGTCGGGGTTCGCGGGCGAGGGGCGCTCTACAAACGGTTCAACCGCCGCGGCCCGCGGCGTTCGATGATCTGGCGTCAGTTCAGCACCAGCCTGCCGGGGTGGAACCTGCCGAAGCCCCGCATCGTGGAAGCGCGGTGCGTTTCAGTATTGCGCCCAGCCGCAAACCTGTATGATTCGATCTGAAGACCAAGACCGACGACCGGAGCGTCACTGGCTGCGCGTCCATCCGCAGAGCCCGGTGCGGTGGTTCCGCACGCCGGGATCTGCGAGGGGGGCGCCGGGCGACTGGCGTTCCTACCTCAATCGCTGGAATAAATGGATGCCGAATCGGAAGCTACAAGTAGACCGCCTTCCCGGTGGCCTGGGGTAGTTTTTAGTTCCTTCGTTCCGGGATTCGGACTCTTCCGGGGCGGCCATTTTAGGCGGGGGGAAAGCGTGGATACTTGGATTGCAATTCGTTGGTGTGGTTTGCGCGCTTCTCTTGGCCCTGGAGGTTGTTCCGATGGTAGTGGCGCTCATTGGATTGGTTTTGGGGCTCATTGTTGTTTTATGGATGCTCCGCGAGAGCTTTTGCCCCGAATGAATGACGCCGAAGCTTTGGGCGCTCTTTGTTTTTCTTTTACCGAACAATAAAGGGTGCAGCCAAGGCGAGGAACGAGCCCTTTTGGACTGCACCCACAGTGGGACAAGCCCGGCGGGGGTGGTGCCCCGGTCTTATGCGGGCAGTGCTTGGGCGGAGAGCCGACGGTGGTCCCGATGGCCCGTTTCGGAGTTCGCACTCGGCTCACGAGCCGGGTCCTTGAGCAGCTTGGCGGACTCGGCCATCGAGCGGTAGGGGTGCTCGTAGTCGAGGGGGGTGCGGTGGAGGCGTCCGGGTTCCGGGCGGCGGGGCTTGGAGGACGCGTTCGGAGCGGACGGGATGGATTTGGGCTTGTTCATGGCCCGCCTGTCATGCTACGTCCCCATGACCGGGCCCCCCGAAGACCGCCCGCCCGAGAGACGACCGGATTGCAGCGCCGCGAAGCGGCTTGATTGAGTCAAGGGAGGGTGGCAATGCTTCGCCTGCCTCTTGATCGTTTGGTAAAATACAACTTGCCAGACGGGGCCGAATGCGTACGCTATCCCGCATGAAGACGATTTCAGCCACTCTCGCGCGGTCGGACCTATACAAGGTCATCGATTCGACTCTCGAAGCCCATGAGCCCATCCAGATCACGGGCAAGCGCGGCAATGCAATACTAATTGCTGAAGCAGATTGGAGAGCAATCCAAGAGACACTACATCTGGTCAGTATCCCTGGGATGCGTGATTCGATTCGGGCGGGCATGGCTGAACCGATTGAGAAGTGTAGCAGGAACATAGACCTATGATCTACGAACTGGTCTATACCCGCCAAGCCAAGAAGGATGCGAAGAAGCTCAAGGGCACGCCGCTCGCGAAAAGGGCCAAAGAACTACTGGAGATCATTCAAGAGAATCCGTTTGCCGATCCTCCGCCATTTGAAGCATTGGTGGGCGATTTGAAGGGTGCATACTCGCGGAGAATAAACATTCAGCACAGATTGGTCTATGAAGTTCTCGAAGACATGGGAATCGTGAAGGTTCTAAGGCTATGGACACACTATGAATAGGAAGCCCAACCATCAGGGGTGCAGCCAAGGCGAGAAACGAGCCCTTGGGCTGCATCCATAGTGGAACAAGCCCGGCGGGGGTGGTGCCCCGGTCTTATCCGGGCAGTGTTTGGGCGGAGAGCCGGCGGTGGTCTCGAAGACCCGTTTCGGAGTTGGCACCCGGCTCATGGGCCGGGTCCTTGAGCAGCTTGGCGGACTCGGCCATCGAGCGGTAGGGGTGCTCGTAGTCGAGCGGGTTGCGGTGGAGGCGTCCGGGTTCCGGGCGGCGGGGCTTGGAGGACGCGATCGGGTCGGATGGGATGGATTTGGGCTTGTTCATGGCCCGCCCATCATGCTACCGTGTACCCATGATCGACCACCCCCGAAGACCGCTCGCCCGAGAGACGACCGGAGCGCAGCGCGGCGTAGCGGCTTAGTTCAACAAGGCGAGGGTGGCGAGGCTTCGCCTGCACCTCTTGATCCTTCGGAAAAAAACATGAAGACGATCACGTTACTCGTGGCGATGCTGATGCCATTCATCGCGCTGGCCACTCAACCACGCCTCACGATGGTGACATTGCCTCTTTGGTATCAAGGGTCCGCAGAGTCGGGTCAGCCGATGCTGATTTCCGAAGTTCCTCGGATCTGTGGAGGCACAGATGCTGCTGCTTGGTTTGAATTGTTTTCTCGTCCGTTGCTCCCGGACGGAGCGGAGGTTGACGTGAACCTGATATCAATATACAAAATCGACATTACCGCTGAGCAGGATCAGAATGGACGGGTCACACAGATTTTCATCGATACATCCAATGCGGCGAAGCCTCCCAATTATCCGTTCGAGGTCGAGGAAATCACAGAGCAAATTGTGGTATGCATGCGCCGCGAGTTCACTTATGTGGACAAAGTGAAAATTATGGTCATGCACGACGGACAAGAGCAGAGCGGCGAACAACCCAAGACCGAACCCCAAAGATAGCTGGTGAGTTCGCCTCACAGCGATTCGTTGTTGGACGGTCCCGCCGTGCGAGTAACTGCGGCAGTTGGGCGGCTTATCGGGAAGGGGGGGGGCGCGTAGTTCGCGGTCGTTCGCAAATCAGGCCGAGGCCTCGGACTCGTCTGCGGTGACGAGGGCATCGACCCACTCGATCATCGCCAAGGGGGCCGAGTCGGAATTCCGCTGGCCGAGGCGGATGATCCGGCAGTAGCCGCCCTGGCGGTCGGCGCTGGCCGGGGCGATGACCTCGAAGAGGGTCTTGGCGCTGCGCTGCGCGAGCTGGTTGCTGCCGAGCAGGCTGATGGCGCGGCGGCGGCTGTGGAGCGGGTCGTGGCAGGTGGCCCGTCCCCGCG
>SLGN01000239.1 GCA_007123695.1 Verrucomicrobiales bacterium | reverse complement strand
GAAAGCCCACGCGGTCGTACAACTGCGCCGTGACAACGCCCTAGGCACGCTCTTCAATATCGTGGGCTTTCAGACAAAGATGAAGTATGGAGCGCAAACCGCTGTTTTCAGAATGATTCCCGGGCTTGAAAATGCTCGGTTCGCGCGTCTTGGCGGGATTCACCGGCCCAGGTGTCCGGTCCTGTGGCGCACAGCGAAAAGCGGCTAGTTGCGCCACTCCAGCGCGCCCTTTTTCAGGGCGTAAAGGTAGGCAAGGAAGAGGATGATCACGAAGCTCAGCATCGCGAAGAAAAAGACCGAGGCCCCTTCGGCGATCTGGGCGGAGTAGACCGTGGCCCAAGGGATGAGGAAAACGACCTCGATGTCGAAGAGGACGAAGAGCATCGCGACGAGGTAGAATTTGACGCTGAAGCGGGCGTGCGCGTCGCCCACGGGATTCATGCCGCACTCGTAGGCGGAATCCTTCGTTTGGTTGCGGAGAGCCCGCTTTCCGAGAAGGGCGCTGGCGATGAGCGTGGCGATGGCGAAGCCTGAAGCGAGCACCACTTGCACGAGGACGGGGAGGTAGTCGGTAACCATGGCAAAAAAAATCCGTCGGGCGGGATCTCCCCGCGCCGACGGAATGTAATGGCTTTGATGCGGTCGTCCAGACGATTTCTCGGCAACGCGTTGGCTGGCCCGAGCATCCGCGCCGCAGTCCCGAGAGGGCCGCGGGGCGAGCTTCTCGGGAGCGCTGCGCTACGAGGCGGCCTGGGCGCTAGCGGCGTCCTGAATGTTCTCGAGGCCCCGGTATTCCTTGCCGTTTTTCTCGACGAGGCCTCGGGTCACGAGGTTCTGGAGTTTTTCGTAGGCGCGGAGGCGGAGCATCTCCTCTCCGCCGCTTACGGCGTTCCTGGCTTTCAGGTTTTCGTAGACGACTTCGAAAAGGTCGTTGAAACCAAAGGTTTGTTTGTCTGAGAGAACGGTGACCAGTTCGTCTGTGACGTGATCCGGAACCCGGCGGGAGAAGCGTGTTCTACGTGTGGTTGACATAGGACTGTAGTCTACCACACCCAGCGCCGGATGCCTACCCTTTTCTTCGCCGATTTTCTCAGAGGCGGAATCTTCTCAATCCTGCGAGTCATCGAGGATCTCGAATCCAAATTCGATAAGTGCCTGATTCACAATGATATTCAACTTTCCCAAAGGAATTCCTGGACTCTCCATGAGAGTGCAGCAGTGGATGTAGCCGACGATATCGCGCCATGGCCGTCGCCTTTCCCCGCGGCCCTTGAGCCAGGTCTCGAAGGCGGCGATGGCCTCGAGCCAGTCCCCGAGGGAGTAGGGCGAGTTGTCCACTGCCTCCAGCAGCGCCTCGCGCTCGGGCTCGGTCCATCCGGCGGGCGGGGTAGGGGGGCTTGCCGGCGAAGGTGTTTCGGTCTCCGTTTCCGGTCCTTCGGCTTCCTTCCCTGCGGAATCTTGGTTGAGGTTCGTCATCGCCGGGCTACTTCAGCTCGAGGAGTTCTTCCGGGGTCCACGGGGCTCTCGCCGGGACCGTTTCGCGGTAGCGCCGCACCGACTCCGCCGAGACCGGGGCCGCCCCGTTGCCCCAGGCATTGCGCACGTAGGTCATGATCGCGGCGAGGTGGTCGTCGGTGAACTCGGGATTCATCCTCAGGCCCGGCATCAGGGGCTGGATATCCGGAGCGGTGTAGGTCTTCCCGAGGACTTCGATGGGCCCGGCGACGCCGTCCATGACGAGCGCGATGAGACGCTGCTCCGGCCCCACGACCCATTCGGCGCCGACGAGGGGAGGGGCGATGAACTGCTGTCCTTGTCCGTGCGGTTGGTGGCAACCGACGCAAATCCGCTGGTAGTGAGTCTCTCCCGCACGGAACTGGGCGTGGTCGGCGTCGCTGGCGAGGTAGCTCTTTTCCTCGCCGGATCCGAGCTGGAAGAGCGCCGCGAGCGAATCCTTCTCCTTCTCGTTCACGCGGCCCGCCGCTGCGGCGAGTTCGAGGGCGTCGATTTCCTTTGCCGGCATCGGCTTGAAGGTCTTATCCTTCCCGGCGGCGAGCAGTCCGGCGACGATGGATCGGCGAGAGGCTTGCGGTGTCTCCTCCGCCGCGACGAGGGAGAGCAGGCCGAGGGCTTGGGGAGCGCGGCGGTGCTTCGCGGCGGCGCGTGCGAAGAGCTCGAATTCCGATGGATCGGCCAGCAAGTCCGCAAGCGTCTCGAACTCGGCGGCGACGTTGCGGCGCACGAGGGTCTCGACGAGACCGAGGCGCACGGGATTCTTCGGCGGCAGTTTTTGGAAAAGCAGGAGTTCGCTGCCCGGGAGACCGCTCGCGACGAGGTCGGCGACGAGCGGGTCGTCGGCGGCTTGCTCCGAGATTCGGGCGAGTGTCGGCAGGGCCGCCTCTCCGAAAAGGCCGAGGCTGGCGGCGAGCTGGCGTTTCAGGGCGGGCGGGGCGCCCTCGGCGGCTCCGGCGAGCAGCGCGAGAATTTCGGGGGCGGCGTCGCTTTCCGCGAGCGATTCCGCAGCCCGCACCGACTCGGCGGCGGCGCGGGGGTCTGTCGAGGTGAGGGCGTCCCGCAGGGAATCCGTGTCGAGGCGTCCGAGCCCCTCGAGGGTCCAGACCGCATGGACGGTGGCGAGTTCGTCGGTGCCGTCCGCGACGAGGGCTTTCAACGCGGCGACCGCTTCGTCGCCGCCGCGCTCGACGATGAGCCGCTGGGCCGTGTCGCGCCACCATCCGTTGGCATGGGAGAGATGCGCGACGAGTTCGGCGGAGCTTTGGCCCTGCATCCGGGGCGTACCGGATCCGGGGCCGCCCTCGCGATGGCGCACCCGCCAGATGCGGCCGAGGCCGAGGTGCTTGTCGAGTTCGCGCTCCTCCACCTGGGCGCGCAGGTAGGAGGTCATGTAGGCGGCGTGCTGGAGGATGCCCCGGTAGAAATCGACGAGATAGAGCGTACCGTCGGGTGCCGTGTAGACGCTGACGATGCGGCTGCGCTCGTCGGTCGAGGCGAGGAATTCCTCGCCCTCCGTGGCGCTGCGGAGCTTGCGCAGCCCGGTTTTGCTTTGCTCTTCTTCCTCCTCCATGAGGATGCGCTTGACGAGGTTGCCCGACGGTTCGGCGACGAAGAGGTCGCCCCGGAATTCCGGGGGGAACTGGTCGCCGCGGTACACGGCCATCCCGGCGGCGGCGGTGGGCTTTTGGAGGCGGCCCTCTTCGTCGAGGACGCCCTTCATGTAGCCGCGGTTGACTCCGGGCGTCATCCGGATGGGCCAGAGCTGTTGGTCCTTCACCGTGGAGATGGTCCGCGCGCGGAATTCGTGATGGGGATTCCGGACGCGGAGACCGGGCGGAATTTCCTCCACCGAAATGAGGTTCGAGTTGGTGTTGGTGAGGAGACGACCGTAGTCGTCTTGCGCGATGCCCCATTGGCCGCGCGTTTCGGTCGGCTCGTGGACCCAGGCGCCGTCGATCTTGCGGTAGCGCCGGTTGCTCTTCGCGTTGTAGAGCCAGTTGTCGATCGCGCGCATCAGGCCGTTGGGCTTGTGCTCGGGGTTGCCGCCCTTGGCGTATTCGTCGTCGACGATCTCGACGCGACCGGGGCTGATCCGGCCCTCCCCGTCGACGAGGATTTCGGCTTCGTAGAGCTTCTCGTTGTCGGCGAAGAGCAGGGATTCGTCGGCGTCCGCCAGAGCGAGGGCCCGGGGCAGCAGGAAGTCTTCGAGAAAGACGGTGTGCCGGTCGATCCGTCCGTCGCCGTCGCTGTCCTCCAGCACGGAAATGCGTCCGTAGGTGCTGCTCTCCAGTTTTCCGTCGATGTCGGGCATGTAGCCGAGCATCTCGGCGACCCAGATCCGACCGTCGCCGTCGAAGGCGAGCGCCACGGGATCGTGGACCATCGGCTCGGCGGCGACCAGTTCGAGTTCGAATCCATCCTCCAGCGAGAAGGTGGCGGCGGCATCGTCCACCGGAACGACGGGCGCGGGCGGGATCTTCCAGTGGGCCGGCGGCGGGGCCATTTCATGGCCATCGCGGTCGCCGCGCTGGGCTTGGACGGATACCGCAAATAGCGCCGCGCCGCCAAGGAGGGCGCCGAGCGGGAAAAAGCCCCGCGAATGGGTTGTTTTCGAGATCATCTTTGCGAGTATTCCACCTCCCGCCCGCCGAGGCAACCACAAGCAAACCCGACCACCACCGACATGAGCAGCGCCCTCGCCCCCGATTCCGGCATTGGAAAAACCCTTGTCGAGGCGCGCGTCGTCGCCGTGCTTGTCATCGACGAGATCGAAACTGCCGTTCCGCTCGCCGAGGCGCTTCTCTGCGGCGGGGTTACCGCCATGGAACTGACCTTGCGGACCCCGGTGGCCCTGGAGGCCGCCGCCGCCATCCGCGGGGCGTGTCCGGCAATGCGCATCGGCATCGGCACGATCCTCTCGCCCGAACAGATCGGGCCGGCTCTCGCGGTCGGGGCGGAGTTCGGGGTCTCGCCGGGGACCAATCCCGAAACCATCCGCTGCGCGGCCGAGGCGGGCCTGCCCTTCGGTCCCGGCGTCATGACGCCGAGCGACGTCGATCTCGCCATCCGCGAGGGATGCCGTCTCCTCAAGTTCTTTCCCGCCGAGTCGGCGGGCGGGCTCGCCCACCTCGCGAACATCGCGGCGCCCTTCGCCCACCCCGGGCCGAAGTTCGTTCCCCTCGG
>SLGN01000014.1 GCA_007123695.1 Verrucomicrobiales bacterium | reverse complement strand
CTCTGCTGAACCTGCTCAACACTTCGGCAAGCTCGATTCCGCAGTTGGAGGAGATTCTCGGAATGAAGGGCATCGGGATCGTTCCGCTGACCGATCCGGAGTTGCTCGAGGCGGTGCATCGCTCTCCGGCGCAGGGGGCGACGGTGCCGAACTTCCTGCTGGAATGCTTTCGCGTGATCCGCGCCAACATCGGTCTCGACGCCGCCATTTCCGGCAAGGGCGGCGCCTCGCAGGTGATTCTCGTGACGAGCGCCCGACCCCAGGAGGGCAAGACGACCCTGGCGGCCAATCTGGCTTGGGCATTTAACTCCATGGGCGAGCGAGTGCTGCTGATCGACTGCGATCTGCGGCGCGGCCGCCAGCACAAGCTGCTGAAGCTCGACAACGGCGGCGGCATGTCGCGGATGCTGACCGGCGACATTCCCGTCGCCGAAGCGATCGTGATGACGGCGGAGGGCAGCTTCGACGCGATCGTGCGCGGGCCGATCATCCCCGGATCGACCGAGCTGCTCTGCCAAGAGAGCTTCGCCCGTCTCGTCCAGGCGCTGAGGCACCGCTACGACCGCATCCTCCTCGACTGCCCGCCGGTTTTGGGTCTCAGCGAGTCGGCCTCGCTCCAGCGTCTCGCCGACGGGGTCGTGTTGACCGTTCTTTCCGAGGCCACATCGACGAAGGACATTCGCGACGCCGTGGCCCTGCTGGAGAAGGCGGGAGCGCATCTCTACGGCTTCGTCCTCAACCGCGTCGATCTTTCCAAGATCGGGAACCATTACCAGTATTACTACTACTCCGCGCCCTACTACGACCAGTTCGACGAGGATCCCGAGGAGGAAGCCGTGGTGGCGGCGCCGAAGGCGGCTGCGGTCGATCCCGGCAGCGAGGAGGTCGATTTCGACCTGTCCGCCGTGTCGTTCCCGGAACCGGAAGAAGACGAAGAGAAGCGGGCTGCCGTATCCTTCGAAGAGCTGGCGAGAAAGTAGTCCCGACCTTCAGGTCGTCGGCAGAGACTCCGCGACCCACGCCGGGGCTACGGGACGCGCTGAAGCGCTGTACTACTTTGCCCGTATCGGACGCGAAACGCACCACGCCCGGGCTCCGCCACGCGCTGAAGCGCTGGACTACTTTTTCCGCATCGACCGCCGAAAGTAGTCCCGACCTTCAGGTCGTCTGCGGAGACTCCGCGCCCCACGCCCATCCTCCGCCACGCGCTGAAGCTCTGGACTACTTTTTCCGCATCGACCGCCGAAAGTAGTCCCGACCTTCAGGTCGTTGGCGGAGACTCCGCGACCCACGCCGGGGCTCCGCCACGCGCTAAAGCGCTGTGCTACTTTGTCCGTATCGGCGGCGAAAAGTAGTCCCGACCTTCAGGTCGTTGGCGGAGACTCCGCGACCCACGCCCATCCTCCGCCACGCGCTGAAGCGCTGGACTACTTTTTCCGCATCGGAGGCTGCCGCGACCTACGCCCGAGCCAAATCAAAAATCAAAATTCACCAATCGTCAATCCCTCCCGCCGCCCGCCGCCGCGCTCGACTACTTCTCCCTCTTGTCGACGAAGCCCATCAAACCGGGCGCGCCGCGCAGGAACCAGACGGCCAGCAGCAGAGGCCAGGCGCAGGCGAGGAAGCTCGTAAACAGCGGCTCGAACTGAAATTTCGTCGCCAGCTTCATCGAGGCGGTGACCAAACGCGGCACCGCGAGCAGTCCGTGGTAGAGAAAAAGGAGGCCGAGAACTCGGATTCCGGCGGCAAGGATGGCGTGTGGTTCCATGGTGGCGATATTTCAATGATCCGAGGCCGCAAAAACCGGCAGCTTTCCCGAATCCTCCCCAGTCTACCCCCCGATTCGCTCGACCGCCTGCGCTTTTTCCCGGATTTCCGATGCTCCGGCCGTCGTGCCGGGGCCGAGATCCTGCCGAAACTTCGCGAACTCCGGATCACCACTCCCGGGAACGCCGCCTCGCAGGATCACGCGGACCGTCTCCAGCAAAATGAAGAAGTCGAAGAAAATCCCCATGTGCTTGAGGTAGTAGAGGTCGTATTCGAGCTTCCGCACCGAGTCCTCCACCGAGGCCCCGTAGGGATAGCGGACTTGCGCCCATCCCGTGATCCCCGGCTGGACGAGAAGGCGCTCGCGGTAGAAGGGGATGGCCTGCTCCAGTTGCTCCACGATCTCGATCTGCTCGGGACGGGGCCCGACGAAGGACATCTCGCCGCGCAGCACGTTTACGAGCTGGGGAATTTCGTCGATGCGGAAGGTTCGAAGGATCCGTCCCAAAGGGAAGATCCGCGCAGTCTCCTGCGTGGCCCATTTTGCGCCCTTCCTGCCGTCGGCAACGTGCATGGTGCGCAGCTTGAGGATGGTGAAGGGGCGCCCGAAGCGTCCCGCCCGGGGCTGGCGGAAAAAGACCGGCCCCGGAGAAGAGAGCCGCACGGCGAGCGCGCCGAAGGCGAGGAAAGGCGAGAGCAGGACGAGAAAAAGGCTCGCAAGGGCGATGTCGGAAAGCCGCTTGAGCTTGCGGCTGTAGAAGAGCTGGGACTGGTTGGAGGCGCGGAAGAACCAGGCGTCGGTGACGAGCTCGAGGGGAACGGCGTGGAAGGCGTCTTCGCAGGCGTCGGAAAGGGGCAGGATCTCGGTGCCCTCGTAGCGGAGGCGCCGGAGAAGCGCGGCGATCTCCGGATCGGAGAAGTGGCGGTCGCGGACGAGGGCGACGTCGATGGAATGCCGCCGCTCGCTGCGGGAAATCTCGCCGACCTCGCCGAGACGCGGCAGCGGAGTCCGGGGCTCGTAGCCCGAACCGACGAGGAGTCCGAAGCGTTCCGTGCGCCCCTTCCAGAACCGCTGCAGCTTCGCGGCGGCTTGTTCGTCGGTGTCGTCGGCGACGATGCAGGCGAAGATGCCGTAGCGGCGGCGGCGCAGGCGCATCGCGACAAGATGGCGGAGCAGCACGGTCGTCACCAAGCTGGCCATGGCGACGAGGAGGACGCCACGCCCGACCCGCGAATCGAATTCGAGGGAGCCGACGACGAGGACGGAGGCCATCGCGCCGAAGAAGCCGGCGAGCAGCCATCGAGCGTTGGTGAAGGCGCCGCTGCGGAGCACCGCCGGCGAGTAGAGACCGCCTACGTAGAGGAACGAAGGCAGCACCAAGGAGGCGAGGGCGACGCCGAGGCGGTACTGGGCGAGCTTTTCGGGCGAAAATTCGCCAAAGCGGAGAACGATTCCCAACAGAAAGGAAATCCAGACGAGGAGGAAGTCGATCCCGAAGAGAACCCCGGCCCAGCCGAGATGCTTCGAGTTCCGTTGGATTCCGAGCGCCATGCCGTTGTTGCCGAGTTCCCTTTCCTGTGATCTTGCTTCCCCTAGAATCCGAAGATCTTCTCGGGCACGACGACAACGTCGCCGTCGCCGATCGGGGGGTCGGGGATTTGTCCGCTTTGGATCTTCTGGATGTTCACGGGGATCTTGTGGCGCTTGCCCTCGGCGTCGCGGCGCAGAAGGTGGACCTTGGGCAGATCGGGGAAGGAGGAAAAGCCGCCGGCGACGAGGATGGCTTCGTAGACGCCGAGGCTTCCGCTTTCTGGGATGGGAACGCGATGCTGACCAGGACGGCTGACGTGGCCTGTCATGAAAATGCGGATGATGCCGACAGGGGCGGGACCGGAAACATCGAGCCGCTCCTCGGGCCCCCGGCCGGTGCGATCAAGAGTGACGGTTGCCTTTCTGAGATGAGAGGCTTCAAGGCGGGATTTTACTAGAGATTCCGCTTGCGTAACGGTAAGGCCCGCGACGCGGATTCTTCCGATCGAGCGAAGGTGAATGTCTCCTTGCTCGCGGACGCGATAGTTCCCATCGAAGGTGGAATCCTCATCGACGAGAAGCTGAAGGCTGTCTCCGGGGCGAATTGGGCTGGAGGGACCGGAGGACTTCTGCGGCGTGGAAGGTGTGTTGATTTCCGGAATCGCCGGCGGCGGCGGGTTCTCGCTGAAATTCCCATCTGTCGTCCGGCACCCCACCCCCGCGAGGCAGAGCAGACAGAGGAACAGAGATCGGAATACCGAACGGTCAACAGCATTGAGAAAGCAAAAAATCGAGCGAGCGCGATCCTTGAGGGAAAAAGAATGCCGTTCCGGAAATCGCATGAATAGGTTGGATCGTCAAAAATACCGACGAACGCCGGTCCGGAAAAGATGCTCGTCGAAGAAGGATCTGCTCGCGTCCAGCTTCTCGAATTGATAGCCAACGTAGGAGACGGACCGTTCTGTGAGTCGAAGAAATGCCGTCGCGTTGAGGATGTGGCGGTCGCTCTCGGCCAAGGTGCGCGTTTCGTCCATCTGTTGGAAGCGATAGGTGAGGAAGAAAAAGAAATCGTCGGTGACTTGGAAGTCGAGGCGTGCTCCGATTGTCGTGTGGTCGAATTTGCGATTGGTGAACTCGCCGGTGAGGAATTCGTCGTGGGACCGTTGGATGAAGGCGTTGAAGAAGACATGGTTCGAGAACCGATGGCTGAATCCATATTTAATGAACTCCGAGAACGCGGAATCGTCAGTGAAGTCTTGCCAGTAGAAGTCCTGGCCGAACGAGACGTAGTGGAAGCTGCGGGACGAGATGCGGTGACGCAAACGCATGCTCCACAGCCATCGATCGCTTTGGGAGAGATTGTTGTTGCCCAGAACATTCCACAGGTAGCCGGTTCGAGCGTCGAG
>SLGN01000413.1 GCA_007123695.1 Verrucomicrobiales bacterium | reverse complement strand
GGTAGCGATCAGGATGGAGTCCGGCAAAAATGAGGGTCCGGAGCGAATAGTCGGTGAATCGGTTGAGTTCCATGAGGCGCCCGGCGTCCTTACCAAGGAACGCACGCTACCACGGGAATGGCGGGGAACCAAGCAACTCCTTCCCCCCCTCCCCCGCCGAGGGCTTCCGGCACTTCCAGCACTTCCGACACCGAAATTCGGGATCACGACATGGTTTACGAATCCGGGTTGACACCGTCGTTATTTCCTGTATTTCATTTACACCTTTCGGAACGGCTTAGCGAATTTGGCGGATTGTCGAATTCCACGCCGTCCGCCCGGAAGCGAAAAACAATCCCCTCAAAAACCCCACCCCCACGCCATGAAAAAGCTCCTTTTCCACGCCTCCGTCTGCGCCGCCGCGCTGCTTTTCCACCCCAGTCCCGCTGCCGCCGACGACGAGAAGCCGGGGCTGAAATGCCACTACACCGGCCTGCCGGCGAAGCCCGCCCTGAACATTGATTACGAGGGCGTCGTCTATGGTTTCTCCTCCGAGGAGAACAAGAAGAAGTTCGAGCAGGAACGCGCCGCGAGCCTCTACCAGCGCATCGGCGGGAAACCGGCTCTCGAGGCCGCCGTCGATCTCTTCTACGAGAAGGTCCTCGCCGACGAGCGGGTCAACCACTTCTTCGACGACGTGAACATGAGGGTGCAGATCCGGAAGCAGAAGGAATTTCTCGCCGCCGTCCTCGGGGCGCCGACGCCTTGGACGGGGAAGGACATGCGCAAGGCCCACGAGAACCTCGACCTGCGCGAGGAGGATTTCGCCGCGATCGCCGAGAATCTTCAGAAGACCCTCGCCGAGCTCGGGCTCACGGAAAACGTCATCGGCGAGATCATGGGCATCGTAGCCAGCACGAAAGACGATGTCTTGAACCACTGACGCTGCCGCCGCGACTTCGCCATCTGCCGCAGCGGATCCGGGCTGGAGGACGGGGCGAGCGGGAAAATGGTTGCCCCCTGCACTGCGCCGCGCTACCTCTGCGGACCGATCCATGCCCGCGCCCGGCTACCAGTCCCCTTTCTCCCGGCGACCCGGACTCCGCGACGGCGCGCCGCGCCGCGAATCCGTCAGCATCGTCGTGCCTTTCTACAATGAGGAAGAGTGCGCCGAGTTCGTTCTGCGCGAAATCGCCGCCTGCCAGCCGGGAGCGGAAATCGTTGCGGTCGACGACGGGAGCACCGACGGAACCTGGAAGATTCTGAGCTCCATCCCCGGCGTGACGGCGCTGCGGCTCTCCGCGAACCGCGGCCAGAGCGGGGCTCTGCTCGCCGGTCTGCTCTACGCCGGCGGCGACATTCTCGTGATGCTCGACGGCGACGGGCAGAACGACCCGGCAGACATCGAAGCCCTCGTGGCTCTGGTGCGCTCGGGCGATTGCGACGTGGCGGTGGGGCGGCGGGCGAAGCGGCGCGACGTCTGGAGCCGGAGGGCAGCTTCGCGGGTTGCCAACGCGGTGCGCCGTTGCTTCCTGCGCGACGGGATCAGCGACACGGGCTGCTCGCTGAAGGCCTTCCACCGCGACCACGTGGATCTGCTGGTGCCCTTCAACGGGCTGCACCGCTACCTGCCGGCGATCTTCACCCAGGCCGGACTCTCCATCGCCGAGATCGCCGTGAACCATCGCGAGCGAAAGGCGGGCCGCTCGAAATACACCAACCTCGACCGCGCCCTGCGCGGTCTCTACGACCTCGTCGGAGTGGGCTGGCTGCTGCGGCGCAAGGTCGTGCTGCCGCCTCTGGAGGTCTCGCTGGGCGGGACTGGAAAGACCGAAGAACCCTGAGCGCGAATTCACCGGTCCGTAGCGGCAAAGCGAGCGCGGGCCGGGTTTGCGGCAAGCGGGTCGGCGCAGCGACCTTGCGCGCCGCTGCCGGATGCTTCCGGCATCACTTCCGGCTGAGCCGGAGGAAGAGGTAGACCCCGAGCGCGATGAAGAGCAGGTTCGGGATCCACATGAGCAGGTCGGGCCGCATTTCCTCCCGGTCGCGCATCATCGAGGCGACGTTGAGCAGGGCGTAGTAGACGACCGCGATCACCATGCTGAGGACGAATCCGGCGGAGTTTTCGCGCCGCTGCGCGACGATTCCGAGAGGCACGCCGATCAGGGCGAAGGTGATGCAGGAAACCGAGAAGGCGAAGCGCCGGCTCAGCTCGGTGCGGTTCATGGTGCGCATTCTCGGCTCGAGCTCGGGGTCTCTGGAGCGGGCGAAGAGCTCGGGCAGGGGAAGGTTGGCCGGCTTGGTCCGCTCGAGGTCGCCTCGTTCCTTGAACTCGTCGATGGACACCCCGACGACGGCGGACTGCATGAAAACCGGCTGGATCGATTCCATCAGGTCGCCGTCCTCCCCGCGCGCCATGATGTTGACTTCGTCCATGTCGAAGACCAGTTCGGGCGTGCCGCTCTCGAGATCGACGGAGACCCTCGCCTCCTTGGCCACGACGATGGCCTGCGGCATGGACCGCTCCAGCTTGATGAGCTGGAAGCCTCTGAGGACCCCATCCTCCTTGCGGGCGAAGACGAGGTGGTCGGGCAGATCGGTCATGACCTGCTGGTCGGGAAAGATGAACATGGGGTCGCGCTTCATCTGGTTGAAGAGCGAGGCCTTCATCTCCTCCATCTCGCTCTTCGCCCACGGGGTCACGGACACGTTGACGAAGCCGCAGACGCCGGTGAAGAACAGCGCGAGAATGCCGACCGGGGCGCAGATCCGCGGCATGCTGAGCCCGGCCATGCGCATCGAGACGAACTCGCTGTCGGCGGAGAGCCGCCCGAAGACGAGAAGGATGGCGGTGAGGAAGGAAAAGGGAATGGCCAGACCGAGCGAGACCGGGATCACCAGCAGGATGAAGCGCATGACGAAGCCGAGGCTGAGCTCGGGCCGCTTCGCCAGCTCGCGCAGGATTTCCTTGAAGACATTGCCGAGGATGAGGATGACGAGGATGACCGCCACCGCGTAGATCGCGGAGACGAAGACCTGACGGGCGATGTAGCGGTCGAGAAGCCTCATCCGTGGGCGCTGCTACCGGGTCCGGGGGGAGCGGATCGCCCGCACGCCGTTCGAACCTTTCGGAGGGAGGCAGGCAACTTCGCCCCTTCCCCATCGGGGGCAAGCTCCATTTGCCGCGCGAAGGACGGAAAGACGCAACCCGACCCTTGACGCCAGATTCCGGAGCCTCCATGTTGCGAGCAAGACGGGGGAGCGCCTTTCGCTGAGATTGTCCGCCGGGACAAGACCCTTGGAACCTGACGCAGGTAATGCTGCCGCAGGGAGTCGATCATGAAGCTGGACACGAACGCAAGAGCCATCGGGAGGGAATTCGTTCCCGGACCTCCGCCTGTCTTCGGTTCGGAATCGCCTCGCCGCGTTCCCCCTCCCCCAGCCTCCGGTCGGCGCCGCTTTGCGTCCGCTCCCGGTTCCACCGCAGCCTCCTGCGGGCCGGTCGCCGGCGACGCCTGAGCCACCATGCCGTTCGTAATCCCACCCAACCAAGTCCCATCCTCCCCTCCGCAATCCTGACATGATCACTCCAAACGAAAGCTCCGACCCCTCGCCTTCCCATTCCGTTTCCGAGGTCTTCCCCAACAGCCGCAAGATCCACGTGGCGGGGACGCTGCACCCCGACATCCGCGTTCCCCTGCGGGAAATCTCCCTCTCCGAGACGAAGCACCCCGACGGGCGGATCGAGGTCAACGAGCCGCTGCGCGTCTACGACACCAGCGGTCCCTGGGGCGACGCGGACTACGCCGGCGACGTTGAAAAGGGCCTGCCCGCCCTGCGGCGGCCCTGGATTCTCGCCCGGGGCGACGTTTCCGAATACGAGGGGCGCGCGGTGAAGCCCGAAGACGACGGCTATCTCTCCGCCGAGCACGCCGCCCGGCACAACGAACGGAAATCGGCGCGCAACCGCCTCAAGGAATATCCGGGACTGCGGCGCAAGCCGCTGCGGGCCTCGGCGGGGCATCCGGTGACGCAGCTTTGGTATGCGAAGCAGGGCCTCGTGACCCCCGAGATGGAATTCATCGCGATCCGCGAGAACCTCGGGCGTGAAGCCGCCTTCCGCGCCGCGAGCGACAGCGCCGGTCCCCGCAACCTGCTCGAGCACCAGCATGTCGGCGATTCGCGCGGCGCGGCCATCCCCGAGTTCATCACCCCCGAATTCGTCCGCGACGAGGTCGCCCGGGGCCGGGCCATCATCCCGGCGAACGTGAACCACCCCGAGAGCGAGCCGATGATCATCGGGCGGAACTTCCTCGTCAAGATCAACGCGAACATCGGCAACAGCGCGGTGGCCTCGACCATCGACGAGGAAGTCGAGAAGCTGCAGTGGTCCACCCTGTGGGGGGCCGACACGGTGATGGACCTCTCGACGGGCAAGAACATCCACGCGACGCGCGAGTGGATCCTGCGGAACTCGCCCGTGCCCATCGGCACGGTGCCGATCTACCAGGCGCTGGAGAAGGTCAACGGCCGGGTCGAGGACCTCTGCTGGGAAGTCTTCCGCGACACGCTGGTGGAGCAGGCCGAGCAGGGCGTGGACTACTTCACGATCCACGCGGGCGTGCTGCTGCGCTTCATTCCGCTGACGGCCCGGCGCATGACCGGGATCGTCTCCCGCGGGGGCTCGATCATGGCGAAGTGGTGCCTCTACCACCACAAGGAAAACT
>SLGN01000293.1 GCA_007123695.1 Verrucomicrobiales bacterium | reverse complement strand
GCACACTTCCGGCGGTCATGCCACTCTCCGAACCATCCCCGGACTGGGACGCGCTCTACCTCGACAACCACACTCCCTGGGACAAAGGCGCCCCCGCCCCGCCCCTGCTCGAATGGCTCGGGGCGAACGCCGCCCGCATCGGCGGAGAGGTCCTCGTGCCCGGCTGCGGACTCGGGCACGACGTGCGCGCCCTCTCCACCCTCGACGGGATCGATTCCGTCGTCGGGCTCGACATTTCCCCGACCGCCCTCGAACTCGCCCGAGCACACTCCGCCGCGAGCAAGGCCCGCTATTGTCTGGGAGATCTCTTCGACCTCGCCGCCGAACATCGCGACCGCTACGACTGGATCTGGGAGCACACCTGCTTCTGCGCGATCAATCCGGAGCGGCGCCGGGACTACGCCGATGCCGCATACTCCGCGCTGCGCCCCGGTGGCAATCTGCTGGGCGTCTTCTACCTCGACCCCTACGACGAAGAGCACCGCCCCGGCGGCGGGCCGCCGCACGGATGCTCTCTCGAGGAACTCTCGGACCTCTTCGAGACCGGAGGCCGCTTCCGCATCGAAGAGAGCCAGGTGCCCGCCAGCGCCTACCCCGGCCGCGAAGGGCGCGAGCGCCTGATCCGGCTTCGCCGATGAACCATCGCCAAGGTCACGCGGTAGCGAACCGTGAACCGCCTACCGCCCCCGCTTGGCCCGGTCGAAGCGGCTGCGGCGGCGGGCCGCTTCGTCAATAGGAGGCGGCTCCGTCGCGGTCGCGGCCGGGTCCGACGGCGCCGGGTCCGGCGCCTGCACCGGCGCGGGCCGCTTTTTCCGCAACCGGCGGAGCCCGACCCGCCGCTTCCCCGGCCGCGACCGCAGGCGTGCCGGGAGGAACACCGGCAGACGCCATCCGGTGCGGGTCACGAGGGCATCGAGGAGAAAAAGCGCCAGCACCGCGACGAGCAGAGGCATGCGCACCGGTTCCTCGCTCGGCGCGGGCGGCCGCCGCCACGCCTTCGAGAGATCGAGAAGCTCCTCGCCGCCGCTGGCGCGCGCCGTCTCGCGCAGCTCGGCGACGCGCGACTCGTCGAACTTCCATTCCGCATCGCCCCCCACCACCACCGGACCCGCCGTCAGGGCCGCGCCGCCGACCTGCACGGCGGCCCGCGCCGGCACGGAGTCCTCCAGATCCGCCGAGACCGTGTAGCGGCCCGGCGAAATCCGCTCCCACACCAGCTCGCGCCGCCCTCGGCTGCGGTAGCCCGTCTCGATCAGCACCCGCGGCGGCTCGGCGGCGAAGCGCTCCTCCCAGGGTTCTGCGGCGTAGTGGAGGTCGAGCGTCCACCTCGATCCGTCGAGGCGGTGCCGCAGGCCGAGGCCCGGAGGCAGCTCGTCGCCCATGAGCCAGCGCGACAGCGTCTGGACGAAATCGCCGTAGTGCGACCACTCGCGGACCCGCGCGGAGAAGTCGCCCCCGAGCGGGAAGGACACCGCCGCGCTGCGCCCGATCCCCCGCCGCCCGAAGGCCACCAGCGGCGCCGCGTAGTCGTCGGCCGAGACCAGCGCCGCTTCGTCGCCCTCGCGCAGGTAGCTCAGGTTGTAGCCGTCGACCGCCGGCAGCCAGTCGGCGTCGCGGCTGGCGAGCTCGTGCCAGCGGCCCGTCGACTTCGCCCCGGTCTCCTCGTCGACGAAGGTCGAGCGGGCCACCGTGACCGTCTCCTGCGCGAAGATGTTGGGGATTTCCGAAGCCTCCTCGGTGAAGAAAATGCGGCCCTCGCCCCGCCGCGCCACGTCTTCGATGAACTCGGCGTCGGAATCCGCCCGCGTGCCCAGCCCGATCACGCTCACGGTGGTGCCGCCCTCGCGCATCTCGGCGAGCAGCTTGACGTAGTCGCCCGGCTCCTCGGAATCGGCCGCGTCGGTGAAGAGGATGACGTGGCGCTGCCCCAGCGGAGATTTTTTCAAAACCTCCCATGCCGCCTTCAGGCCCGTGTAGACGTAGATGCCGCCGCCCATCGATTCGATCCGGCCGATGCGCGAGATCAGCTCGCCGCGGTGCTTCCCGACGTTGAGCAGCGGCGTGATCTCGTGCGGCGCCGTGTCCACCGCGAAGACCGCCACCGCGTCGTTCTCGCCCAGCAGCTCGACCGTGCGCGCCGCCCCCTCGTTGCCGAGCTGCATCTTCGAATGCCCGCTCGGCGTCGTCATCGCCATCGAGCCCGACCGGTCCATCACGATGACCATCGCCACCCCCAGTTTGCGGTGCTCGCTCTTGAGCTCCATCGTCACCGGCAGCAGCGCATCGACCACCGAGTCGTGGTAGCCGCCCGCGCCGAAGCTCCGCTGCCCTCCGGCCATCAGCAGCCCGCCCCCCTGCTCGGCCACGAAAAAAGGCAGCGCCCCGAGAAAGTCGCCCGCCAAGGCATGGGCCGGGACGTTGTTGAGCACCACCGCACGCGCACCTGCAAGCAAGCCCGGCCCCAGGGCGGAGGGGTCCTCGGCCACGGCGACGTCGAAGCCCTGCGCCCGCAGCACCTCCGCGAGAGGTTCCTCCTGATAGGCCGTCGCGAGCAGGATTCGCGGCCCGGCGACCACCTCGATCCAGCGTTCCTGCCGGTTGTTGCCCGGATGGGCGTCCCGCTCGGGCGAGATTTCCACGCTGTAGAGATGCGCCCCCGGCTCGGCGAGGCGGTCCGAAAAGCGCAGACGCCCCCTCCCCCCGCGGACCTCGGCCTCGCCGCGGTGGATGCGCGTCTCGCCGCGGAAGATCTCGATGGGCACGGTCGCGTCCGCCGTGCCCGCCAGCGCGACTTCCACGAAAAAGGGCTCGCCCGGCCGGGTCCGCGCCGGCATCTCGATGGCGGCGACGCGGAAATCGGTCGAGTCGGGAGTCCGCACGATGCGGTAGTCGAGGGGCGCGCCCGCCTCGACGAGCTTCGCGGCGATCCCGTCGAGCGGCTCGGTGCTGTAGCCGTCGGTGAAAACGAGGATGCGATTGTGGCGCCGCGGGTCCATGCGGGCGAGCGTCTCGCGCAGGGCCAGCGCCGTGCGGGTGCGCCCGCGGCCGCCGTCGTAGGCCAGCCCCTCGCCCCGGCCCTGCACGATGACCTCTTCGGCGTAGTCGAGGAAGTGGAGCCGGTGCGACTCCCCCGGCCGCGACCGCTCCAGCAGCCCCCGCCATTCCGTCTCGCCGGCATCGACGAGCTGCTCGGCGGAGCGAGACCGGTCCATCAGCACCCAGAGATCGATCCCGCCCGACTTCAGCACCATGCGCGGCTCGCAAAGCAGCAGCACGAGCAAGAACAAAAGTCCCGCCCGCAGTGGTCTCCACAGTTCCAGGCGCCGGAACCTCCAGCCCAGCAGCACCCACAACGGAAGCAGGAGCAGGAACTGGGGCGCGGCGAGAGACATGGCGGAAGCGGACGCCCGCAGTCTATCCGGGGAACCCCCCGCGACAACCCCTTTCCCTCGCCATTCCCTTCCTCACACCCGGTCGAGCGCGTTGGCGCTGACGAAGAGGTTCCTCGACTTGAACGCGGCGGGCGCGTCCTTCAGCAGGAACACCCGTCCTTCCTTCGAGCGGCAGGCGAAGACCGGCTCGTCCAGCGAGCGCGACGGGTCTAAGGCCCACGCAGGATTGGCCAGGCCGTGTTTCGCGGCCAGGAATTCGCCGCTCGCCGCGAGATAGGCATCCATCCAGGCGCCGCGTTCGAGCTTCCCGGCGAGCCTCGGCGGCTCGTCCCGCAGAGCGGCGGCGGGCGCGATGCGGAAGTCGTCGAGAAAGTCGGCCAATTCCGCGAGGAAGCCTCCGCCGGCGCTCAGCACCCGTTCGGCGACCTTCACCAATGACTTCGGTCTCGGGGTCATGG
The DNA here is from genome assembly GCA_007123695.1 of Verrucomicrobiales bacterium. GTDB lineage: Bacteria > Verrucomicrobiota > Verrucomicrobiia > Verrucomicrobiales > DEV007 > Arctic95D-9. The sequence continues at coordinate 867 of SLGN01000293.1, read as the reverse complement.
AAATGGTAGTTTCTTCGTCATCGACCCGACTCCGTACAAGACCACCAGCAGACCACCGATTCCCGGCGAACGCAAGCGCTCCGAAACGCCGAAGCCCCCACCACTCCCCCCTTGGATCGATGCCAAGGCGGCCGAACCCGGACGGGCGCGAGGCCGCGTCTTCCACGACCGCGACGGCGACGGCCGCCGCGGATCCGACGATCCCGGCGTGGAGGGCGTCTTCGTCTCGAACGGGAGGGATCTCGTCGCGACGGACTCCGAGGGACGATGGGAACTGCCCCTGCTCGCAGGACCGCGCACCGACTTCTTCGTGGTGAAGCCCGGCGGCTGGGCCGTCCCCCGCAGCGGCGACGCCCTGCCGAGGCATTTCCACCTGCACCAGCCCGAAGGCTCGCCCCGGCAGAAATTCGCCGGAGCCGCCGCGACCGGACCCCTTCCCGAGAGCATCGACTTCGCGGGTTCCGGGGCCTCCCCGACCTCTCCGGAGCGCCCCACGCGACCATGTCCGACGGCACCCCGCGGGGCTTCCTCCCGGTCGAGGTGAAAGGGGGCGAGATCTCGCTCGACGGCTACTGCGTCCTCGGCGTGCCCGCCGCCCACGGCATGCACATCCACGCCCCCGTCAAGCTGCCCGCGCCGAGCCCGTGCAGCCACCTCTGGAAAGGATCGCTGCCGCAGGGGCTGGGACCGGGCACCCATTCCCTCGAAGTCGAAGCTCAGGACGCCGCCGGACGCACCGCCATGGCACTGCGCACGATCCGGGTCGAAGGCTGACGAGAGGGATCTTTCCTCCCATCCGCCGAAGCCTGTCCGCCGAAGGCCGAGGGACGGAAACGCGGGCTTCCCGCGCTCGACGAAACGGTGCAG
>SLGN01000028.1 GCA_007123695.1 Verrucomicrobiales bacterium | reverse complement strand
GTGCAGGAGGGTGGCGTTGAGGTCGTGCACGTGGACGGGGTCGCGGACGATGTTGTAGCCGTAGTCGTCGGTCTCGCCGTGGCGGATGCCGGGCCGGATGCCGCCGCCCGCGAGCCACATGGTGAAGCAGCGACCGTGGTGGTCGCGGCCGTGGTTGGAGGCTTCGAGCTTTCCCTGCGAGTAGACGGTGCGTCCGAACTCGCCGCCCCACACCACGAGGGTTTCGTCGAGGAGACCGCGCTGCTTCAGGTCGCGGACGAGGGCGGCGGCGGGTTGGTCGACGTCGCCGCACTGGAGCCGCAGGTCGCTGGGCAGGTTGTAGTGCTGGTCCCACCCGCGGTGGTAGAGCTGGACGAAGCGGACGCCCCGCTCGACGAGACGGCGGGCGAGGAGGCAGTTCGCCGCGAAGCTGCCGGGCTCGCGCGAGCGGCGGCCGTAGGCGCGGAAGGTGGCCTCGCTTTCTCCGGCGAGGTCGGCGAGGTCCGGCACGGAGGCCTGCATGCGGAAGGCCATTTCGTACTGGGCGATGCGGGCGGCGGTCTCGGGATCGCCGACGCGGGCGAGGCGGCCGCGGTTGATCGCCGCGACGGCGTCGAGCTGGTCGCGCCGGGCGGCGCGGTCGATGCCGGGCGGGTTGGACAGGAAGAGCACCGGATCGGCGCCCGCGCGCAGCGCGACGCCCTGGTGGTTGGAGGGCAGGAATCCCGAACCCCAGAGCCGGGCGTGGAGCGGGTCGGCGGGCCGCGCCGCGCTACCCCGCGAGACCATCACGACGAAGGCTGGTAGATCGCTGCTCTCGCTGCCGAGACCGTAGCTGAGCCAGGCCCCGAGGCTGGGGCGGCCGGGCTGCTGGTGGCCGGTCTGCAGGAAGGTCGCGGCGGGGTCGTGGTTGATCGCCTCGGTGTGCATGGAGCGCACGATGCAGAGCTCGTCGACGACGCCGGCGGTGTGGGGGAGCAGCTCGCTGACCCAGGCGCCGCTGCGCCCATGCCGCGCGAAGCCGAAGAGCGAGGCGGCGACGGGAAGGGAGTCCTGTCCGCTCGTCATGCCGGTGAGACGCTGCCCGCCGCGGACCGAGGCGGGCAGTTCCTCGCCGTGGCGCGTTCGCAGGGCTGGCTTGTGGTCGAAGAGATCGAGCTGCGAGGGGCCGCCGTGCATGAACAGGTGGATGACGCGCTTGGCCTTGGGGGCGAAATGCGGCACTGCCGCACCCCCCGCGCTGTCGGCGCCACGGGCGAGCGAGGCCAGGGCCATGCCGCCGAGGTTGAGCCCCGAGGCGAGAAGGAAGCGGCGGCGGTCGAGGGGCGCGTTCATGGCTTGGACAGGGTCTCGTCGAGGTTGAGCAAGGCCTGGGCCACGACGGTCCAGGCGGCGTGCTCGACCGGGTCGAGCCCGCTCTGGCGCGGCGCCGCGCCGACGGAGAGCAGCGCGGCGGCGGCGGCCGGGTCGGCGCGGAAGCGTTCGCGCTGCCGCGAGAGCAGCCCCCCGAGAGCTGCGGTCTCGCTTTCGAGCGGCTCGCGCAGCAGGACCCGTCTCCAGAGGGCGCGGACGCCGGATTCGTCGTGACCACCGGTTCCGCCGTCCGGTCCCGCGAGGGTGCGCTCGGCGAGAGCGCGGCCCGCTAGGGTGCGGGCGGCTTCGACGTGGCTTTCGTCGTTGAGCAGTTGCAGGGCTTGCAGGGGCGTGTTGGTGCGGCCGCGGCGGACGGTGCACTTTTCCCGGGTGGGACCGTCGAAGTTGAGAAGCGCGGGCGGCGGAGCCTGGCGTTTGATGTGGGTGTAGAGACTGCGCCTCCAGAGCCCTTCGCCGGCGTCGGGCCGGTAGCTTTCGCCGCCGTCGTAGGAGACTTCCTCCCACAGTCCGGGCGGCTGGTGGGGCTTGGCGGGAGGTCCGCCGATCCGGGTCGCGAGCAGTCCCGAGACGGCGAGGGCCTGGTCGCGCAGGGTCTCGGCGGGGAGGCGTCCGCCGGGACCCCGCGCGAGCAGGCGGTTGGCAGGGTCGAAGGCTTCGCCGCCGCGGCGCACGAAGGCGCTGCTCTGGCGGTAGGTGCGCGACATCGCGATCTCCTTCAGCAGCGCTTTGACGTCCCAGCCCGATTCGCGCAGAAGCACGGCGAGGGCGTCGAGCAGCTCGGGATGGGTCGGCGGCTCGCCCTGGGTGCCGAAGTCCTCGGGGGTGCGAACGAGCCCCTCGCCGAAGAGATGCGCCCAGAGCCGGTTCGCCGCGACGCGGGCGGCCAGCGGATTCTCGGTCGAGAGGATCCAGCGGGCCAGGCCGAGGCGGTTGGGCGGGGCGCCTTCGGGCCAGGGGGCGATCGATTCGGGCACGTGCGGCGCGACGCGCTCGCCGGGCTGGTCGTGGAGACCTCGCTTCAGCAGGTGGGTGGGCCGCGGGGTCTCCATTTCCTCCATCACCAGCATGGTGGGAACGGAGGCGCGCAGGGCCCGCTCGGCGTCGCGGGCCGCCCCGAGCCGATGCGCCGCCCGGCGCGCCGCCTCGTCGCCGTGCGAGGCGAGGTGTTCGTCGAGCAGGAACTGCCGGTCGGCGTCGGAGCGATCCGCCCCGGGTCGTGCGAGGATGCCGCCGAGACGTTCGCCGCGCATCCACTCGCGCACCGCCGACTCGTCGAGGGCCCTGGCGACGACGCGGACCTCGTCGAGCCCGCCGTAGTAGCCGAGGCCGGCGTCGCGCCGCCCGAGGCGGAGGGGCTCGCGGTTGGCGACGGAGCCGGAGAGCCGGTCGCGGCGGACCTCCAGCGGGGCGGGCCGCCCGTCGATGGAGACGCGCAGGCCCGCCGCCCGGCCCGATCCGTCGTAGGCGACCCCATAGTGCCGCCAGTCGCGTCCGGCCGAGTCGTCCGGCGCGGCGGTGGCGACTTCGATGGCGCTGTCGCCCCAGCGATGGACGAGGTTGACCTGGACGCGTCCCTTTTGCAGGAGGATCTCGATGCCGCGGCGGTCGGGGCCGGCCTCGATCTTGGAAAGGGGACAGCCGAGGGAAGCCGCCGGCCGGGCCCAGAAGCCGATGGTCCAGGCGGCGTCGGCGTCGAAGCCGGTCACTTCGGCCTCGAGGTGGGCGGTCGCGTCGAATTCTCCCGCGCTGCCGAGCACCCCTGGGCCATGGGCGAGCTCGCCGCCCGCGACGGCGGCGCCCGGGGCGCCGGAAGCCGGGCCCTCGTCGAAGGGCTCGTGGAAACAGGCGGGCCCCGGCGGCTCGGGCGGCATCCAGCGGCCCGCCTTTTCCCGCGCCTCGATCTCGGCCAGCAGCACGCGCTCCACCGGGGCGAAGGCCTCCTCGGCCGCCTTGGTCTCGGCGGCGAGCCGCGAGGCCCGCTCTTCCTGCTCGGGCGAGGGCACGGCCAGCGACGGCGGAGGGTGCGGGCCGCGGACGAGCCCCTGCTCTGGCACGTTGTTGAAGAAGGCGAAGAGACCGTAGAACTCGCGCTGCGAGATGGGGTCGTAGTGGTGGTCGTGGCATTGCGCGCAGGCGGCGGTCAGCCCGAGCCAGGTCGTCATCGTGGCATCGACGCGGTCGACGACGTATTCGACGCGGAACTCCTCGTCGTCGATGCCGGTCTCGTCGTTGGCCATGTGGTTGCGGTTGAAGCCGGTGGCGATCCGTTGCGACCGGGTGGCCCCGGGCAGCAGGTCGCCGGCGAGCTGCTCCACGGTGAAGCGGTCGTAGGGCATGTTGTCGTTGAAGGCGGCGACGACCCAGTCGCGCCACGGCCACATCTGGCGCGGCCCGTCGCCGAAGTAGCCGTTGGTGTCGGCGTAGCGGGCCGCGTCGAGCCAGGCCACCGCGAGATGCTCGCCGAAGTGCGGCGAGGCGAGCAGCCGGTCGACGAAGGCTTCGTAGGCCTCGTCGGTGGGATCGGCGAGAAAGGCGGCGCAATCTTCGGGATCGGGCGGCAGGCCGACGAGGTCGAGCGAGACGCGGCGCAGCAAGGCGGCGGGCCCGGCCGGCGGGGAAGGGGAGAGGCCCTCGCGCCCGAGCCGCTCGAGGACGAAGCGGTCGATGGCGCCGGCGGTGCCTTCGATTGCAGCCGCGCCGGACCGAGCCGGATCGGCCGGAGGCACGAAGGCCCAGTGCGGCTTTTCTCCCTCGCCGGGGTCGGCCGGAACCGCCGTGGCCCATGCCGACCATGCCGAAAGCGCGGCGAGCAGGGGGGGAACGAGGCGGTTCATGGGGAAGGGCGGCGGCCCGGACCGGTCGTCGCGGTCGGTCCGGATTCTTGGCGGGACCACTACGGTAGCGCCGATCCCCTCCCGCGTATCTGGCGCAGTCCGGCCATCGGGGTTCGGAAGATGAGCCAGGGAGCAGGCTTTTTGGGTCGCGCGCGTCGCCGGGACTCCGCCACGCGCTAAAGCGCTGGATTCCTTTGCCCGCTTCGGACGCGAAAAGGAATCCCGACCTTCAGGTCGTTGCGGAGACTCCGCGACCCACGCCCGGGCTCCGCCACGCGCTGAAGCGCTGGACTACTTTGCCCGTGTCGGCAGCTGAAAAGTAGTCCCGACCTTCAGGTCGTTGCGGAGACTCCGCGACCGTCGCCCGGGCTCCGCCACGCGCTGAAGCGCTGGACTACTTTGCCCGCTTCGGCCGCCGAAAGTAGTCCCGACCTTCAGGTCGTTTCGGAGACTCCGCGACCGGCGCCCGGCCTCCGCCACGCGCTGAATCGCTGGAATACTTTGCCCGCTTCGGCCGCCGAAAGTAGTCCC
>SLGN01000630.1 GCA_007123695.1 Verrucomicrobiales bacterium | reverse complement strand
TCAAGGCGGAGAAGGCGAGGTAGCCGAAGCCGCTGGAGACGGCCTGGAGGGTCTGGCGTCGGGTGAGTAGGGTCGGGTTCATTTCTTTACCGCTGATTGGCGCTGATGGGCGCTGATGGCTTTGGAGGTTGGGGGACCGCTGATGGGCGCTGATGGGCGCTGATGGCTTTGGAGGTTGAGGGACCGCTGATGGGCGCTGATCGACACTGATTTTTTGGGATGCGTGGGCTTTGGTTGGAAGAGGGGTCAGTTGAGGAAGCGGAATTCGGCGCTGCAGAGGAGGGATTGGCAGAAGCTGGTGAGGGCGAGGAGACGGGCTTGGTCGTCGGGCACGCCCTGGTCCTTCGCGACGGCGAGGAAGCGGTCGATGAAGGCTTTGGTCTCGAGCCCCTCGGCCTCGGTGGGGGGGCGGGAAAAGGTGCGGAGGAAGGCTTCGCGGGCGAGTTCGGGGCCGCGCAGGCCGAGGTCGTTGTGGAGAAGCGAGGCGAGGCGCTCCGACGCGCGGGTGACGAAGGGGGAGTTCATCAGGAAGAGGGCCTGCGAGGGCACGTTGGTGTTCTCGCGTTTTCCCGAGGGCAGGCTGGGATCGGCGAAGTCGAAGAGGGCGAGGGATTCGGGCACGGCGCCGCGCACCACGGGGAGATAGACGGAGCGGTGGGGGGATTCGACCTCGAAACGGGTCTCGGGGAGACCGCGTCCGACGAAGGCGGGCCCCACCTCGGCGACGACGGAGCCGAGGGGGCGCTCCAGGTCGAGCTGGCCGCTGACGGCGAGGATGGCGTCGCGCGTCGCCTCGGCGTCGAGGCGGCGGGGACGGGCGCGCCAGAGGAGTCGGTTTTCGGGATCTTTCTCCTCCATGGCGGCGTCGTAGGTGGCGGCCATGCGGTAGGTCCGGCTCGCGGTGATCTCGCGGATGAGATCCTTGACCGACCAGTCGAGCTCGACGAGCCGCACGGCGAGGTGGTCGAGCAGCTCGGGATGGCTCGGGGCCTCGCCGGTGGCGCCGAAGTTGTCGACGCTGGGCACGATTCCCTCGCCGAAGAGCCAGAGCCAGACGCGGTTGGCGATGACGCGGGCGGTGAGGGGATTCTCCGGCGAGGCCATCCACCGGGCGAGCTGGAGGCGTCCGCTCTGGTCGGAGGGGATGGGCTGCTCGTCGCCGGTTTGGATCACCTGGAGAAAGCCGCGCGGGACCCGTTGCTCGATGGCGAGGTCCTCTTCGCCGCGCAGGAGGATCTGGGAATCGAAGGGGTCCCGGCTGTCGCGCATCCCCATGGCGAGGTCGCGGGCGCTTCCGTCGGGTTCGTAGAGGGCGAGGCGGGCTTCGGCGAGGCCGAGCTGGGTGCGTTGGAAGAGGCTGCGCAGAATCGCCCGCTGGGCGGTGTCGGCCCCGCCTTCGCCGCCGCCGCGGCGGGCTTCGGCGGCTTCGGCCTCGAGCTCGCGGATGTTGCGGAGGGCCGTCTCGCGCTGGACGGCGAGGTTGATCGACTCGGCGAGGGGGATGCCGGGGAGGGATCGCGCCGACCCTTTGGGCAGCTCGATCAGATCGGTGGCGCGGCGGCTCTGCTGGCCGTTGGCGGCGCCGTAGAGCGTCTCGCTGCTGAGGAAAATGCCGGCGAGGGCGTAGTAGTCCGACATCGGGATGGGGTCGAACTTGTGGTCGTGGCAGCGGGCGCAGGCGGCGGTGGTGGCGAGGAAGGCCTGGGTGGCGGTGTCGATCTGCTCGTCGACGAGGTCGAAGCGGAACTGCCGCGAGTTGTTTTCGTTGAGCCCCTTGGTGCCGAGGGCGAGGAAGCCGGTGGCGACGATCTGCTCGGCCCGCCGGGCGTCGGATTCCGCCGGGAGGAGGTCGCCGGCGATCTGCTCGACGAGGAAGCGGTCGAAGGGCTTGTCGGCGTTGAAGGAGTCGATGACGTAGTCGCGGTAGCGCCAGGCCTGGGGAAAGGTGGCGTTGACCTCCTTGCCGGAGGATTCGGCGTAGCGGGCGACGTCGAGCCAGCGGCGGCCCCAGCGTTCGCCGAAGCGCTCGGAGGCGAGGAGCCGGGCGACCGTTTCGCCCACGGCCGAATCGGGGTTCTCGCGGTAGGCGCGCTCGAACTCGATCACCTCGTCGGGCCGGGGCGGCAGTCCGACGAGGTCGAAATGGAGCCGCCGCAGCAGGTCGCGGGGCTCGGCGTCGGCGGCCGGGGAAAGGCCGGCGTCGTGGTGGGCCGCCGCGACAAAGGCGTCGATGGCGTTGCGGGTCCAGGCGGGATCGGCGACGGCGGGCACGGCGGGCTTGGCGGGAGCTTGGTAGGCCCAATGCCCGCGGCCCTTCTCGACGTCGATGGTGCTGGTGTAGGTCTGCGGCAGCTCGATTTTCGAGGCCTTCTCGCGCGGGTCGGGGGCGCCCATGGCGATCCACTTCTCGAAGTCGGCGACGAGGTCGGCTTCGAGCTGGTATTTCGGCGGCATCGCCGTGTCGGGATCGTGGTAGCGGATGGCGGACAGCAGCAGGCTCGCCTCGGGCTGGAAGGGGACGACGGCGGGGCCGGTGTCGCCCCCGGCGCGGATGCCGTCGCGGGTGTCGAGGAGCAGTCCGCCGCGGATCTTGGCGCTGTCGCTGGCGTGGCAGTCGTAGCAGTGCTTGACGAGTGCGGGGCGGATGGTCTTTTCGAAAAAGGCGAGCTGGCCCTCGTCGGGCGCCGCCTCCATCGAGGCGCCGGCCATCTCCTGCGCGGCGCCCGTTGTTCCGCAGATCGCGGCGAGGGCGGCGAGGGCGGCGAGGGCGGCGAGGGCGGCGAGGGCGGCGAGGGCGGCGGCGGGCAGGGGCGCGATGCGGGAGGTCGGGCGGAGGCGGTGCTTCGTCATGGCGGGTGTCTTTGCACGAGGGAACCGCAGCGCGGCGAAAAGGTTTCGCGGGAGTCGAGGAATCGGCGGCGCCGGTCTGGCGCGGCCCGCAATGAGGAGTTTCCCAATCCGCGATCTTGGGCGAAGTTGGCCGAAGTCCGCGCCAACCGATGAACCGATTCCTTTTCTTCTCGCTGTTCGCCTCGTCGCTTTTCGTCCTCGGTGCCGTGCCGGAGGCGGGAGCCCAGGGCGGCGAGGCGGCCAAAGCCCGTCCCGACAACGGCCTGAGACCGACGCTCGAGTCCGTCTACCTCGCGTGGAAGAAGGGCATGGACGCGGGCAACCTCGCCCTGTGGGAGGAAAACACCGCCTTTTCGCGCCAGATCGAGACCCGCAACCGCATCGTGTCGCAGAAGCTGCCCTTTCCCCAGGCGCTGTTCGAGGATCCGGTGGCCGCGCCCTCGCTCGGCGGGCTGGTGTCGCTGGGGGTGCTCTCGACCGGCGAGACGGCGACCTCGACCTATTTCGGAAGGGCGGATTTCGGCACCGAGCCGGGCATGGCGATTTCGGACAACCTGCTCGTGCTGCACTTCCTGCGCGAGGAAGGGCGCTGGAAGTTCGACACCCTGCGCATCGTCAAGATCGGGCAGGACGCCGAGCTGCGGCTCCAGATCCGCAACGGGGACTTTTCCTTCCTCGGGGGCGACGAGTTCCAGCCCGCCCCCGCGCTGCCGCCGGTGCCGCAGCCGGTCGAGGCGCCCGCCTACGTGGCCGAGGCCTGGGTCGATGCCACGGGCTACGAGGTGAAGGTGACGGTCAACGGGCATCTCGTGGGTGATTTCCGGAACATCAAGATGACGGAGCTGGTCATGGGCGGTCTGCGTCGCGGCGAAAACCGGGTGCGGATCGAGTCCCGCCTGCTCGGGGGCGGGTCTTCGCCGGCGAAGGTCGAGGTCGGGATCTACGCGGCCGAGGATCCTGCCGGCGAGGCCAGCCGGGTCTTTCACTTCCGGCCCGGGGCCGATGTCGCGGCGGTGCACGAGGAGACCTTTCAGTCGCCGTGAGGTCTCTTGACGGGGCTCTGGCCGCCCCGGCTCGCCGCGAAGCCAGAGGAATCGGGGAATCGGGGAATCGGGTTTCCGCAACTTTTCTTGTGGAAAGCGGTTCTCTTTGCTAAGTGACCCTAGCCCCTTCCGCGATGAGCCCGTTCCTACACCCTGCCGCCCTCCGCGTTTTCCTCCTGCTCGCCTTGATTCTCTGGCCCTTCGCCGGGGTGCAGGCCGAGGAGGCGGGCGGTCCGGGGGCGAAGGCGGGGCCGGACCGCAGCCGAATCCGAGGCGAGCGGGATCGGGGCGACGTGTGGGCTTCGCTGACGCCGGAGCAGCGGGAGAGCCTGCGCGCCGCTCTGCGAGAGGTCTGGAACGATCCCGACGTCGTCAGCGCGCGGGAGGAGGTAAAACAGGCCAGCGACGCCTACCAGACGGCGGTGAAGGCGGCGGTCGACCGCATCGATCCTGCCCTCGGCGAGGCGATGGCGAAGCTGCAGATGCCGGGTCGCGGCATCGCGGGGCCGCAGCCGGGGCCGGGCGGTCCGGGACCGGGAGGCGTCCCGGCGCCCCGACGCGGCTTCGACGGCAGCTTCCGACCGCCGGGCTTTCTTGAGAGCCTCGATCCGGAAACGAGGGAGCGCTTCCGCAAGGCCGAGGCCGCCGCGATGGAGTCCGAGCCGGTGCGCCGGGCCCGCGACAGAATCGCCAAGCTTCGCGGAGAGGACGAGTCGCTGCGTCGGCGCCGGCTGGAGGCCTTCCGCGGGCTGCGGCTGGCGACGGTCGAGGAAATCGTCCGGATCGATCCGACTTTCGAACCGATGCGCAGTCGCCTTCTCGAGGGCTCGCGGCCCGGATCGCGTC
>SLGN01000073.1 GCA_007123695.1 Verrucomicrobiales bacterium | reverse complement strand
CGTTCCGCAACGCCGCCGACTGGCGATTCGAGCGCGTCGAGCGGGACTGGGGCCTCGGTCTGCGCCCCACGATGACCTACGGCGCGGCGCTGGCCGACTTCGACCGCGACGGCGATCTCGACCTCGTCACCGTCGGCCTGGAGGACGCCCCCACCCTTTTCCTGAACCAGTCGGCGGAGCGCGGTCTCGCCTCGCATCTGCTCCTGCGGCTGCGCGGACGCGGGGAAAACACCTGGGGACTCGGCGCCAAGGTCACCCTGCGGACCGAGGACGGGCGGCTCCAGACCCGCACCCTGCTACCCCACAACGGCTACCAGGAAAGCGACGAACCGATCGTCCACTTCGGCCTCGGCAAGACCGGGCGCGTCGCCTCGCTCGAGGTCGCCTGGCCCTCGGGCACACGGCAGGTCGTCCGCGATCTCGAGGCGAACCGATGGTATGAAATCGAGGAACCCGACGATGCCGAAGCCTCCCGGAACGACCTCGCCGAGAGCGATTCCCCCTCCCCTCCCCTTTTCCGGCGCATCGAAGGCTACGCCGCCCTCGCCGCGCCCGAGACACCCTTCGACGACTTCCGCCGCCAGCCCCTGCTCCCGCATCAGCACTCCCGGCTCGGTCCCGGCCAGGCATGGGGCGACGTCGATGGAGACGGCCTGCCCGATCTCTACCTCGGCGGGCCGAAGGGCCAGCCCGGCCGCCTGCTCCTCGGACGCGGCCTCGACGAATCCGGCGCTCCCGTCTTCTCCATGCGGGCGGGTCCACCCTTTTCCGAAACGACCGCCCACGAAGATCTCGGAGCGCTCCTCTTCGACGCCGACGGAGACGGCAACCTCGACCTCCTCGTCGTGAGCGGGGGCGTCGAATGCGACCCGGGCGACCCGAGCCTCGCGGATCGTCTCTACCTCAACGACGGCAGCGGCCAGTTTCGCGAGGCCCCCCTGCACCTGCCGCCGCCCCATGCGGGACTCCACGCCAGCGGCAGCGTCGCGGCGGCGGCCGACTTCGACCGCGACGGAGACCTCGATGTCTTCATCGGCGGCCGCATCGTGCCGGGCGAGTATCCCGTGGCGGCTCGCAACCGGCTGCTCGTGAACGACGGCACCGGGCGTTTCGATGACCGGGCCGAGGACTTCGGCCTCGCCGAAACGGGAATGGTGACCGCCGCGCTCTGGAGCGATGTCGACGGCGACGGATGGCCCGACCTGCTGGTGGCCCACGAATGGGGGCCGGTGCGCGTCTTCTCGAACCGGGGCGGCACGCTCGTCGAGACCACCGAAGAGGCCGGACTGGCCGAAGCGACCGGCTTCTGGAACAGCATCGCCGCCGGCGACTTCAACGGCGACGGACACATGGACTACCTCGTCGGAAACCACGGGCGCAACACGAAATACAGCGCCTCGCCCGAGGTTCCCGAGCTGCTCTTCTACGGCGACGTCGACGGAAGCGGCAGGAAGAACCTCGTCGAGGCGAAATTCGACGGAGGGCTCTCCTGCGTCGTGCCGCGACGGGGACTGAGCTGCTCGTCGCTTGCCATGCCGAACCTGCTGCGCCGGGTCGATACCTACGAGAAGTGGGCGAGCTCGGCCCTGGGAGAACTTTACGAACAGACCCGTCTGGAGACCGCCCTGCGGCTCGAAGCGACGACGCTCGACACCATGCTGCTGCTCAACGACGGCACGGGCCGATTTTCCCTCCAGCCGCTGCCGCCGCTCGCCCAGATATCGCCCGTCTTCGGAATCGCCGTCGCCGACTTTGACGGCGACGGCAGGCCCGATGCCGTCCTCGCGCAGAATTTTCTCAGCGCCCAGCAGGAGACCGTCCCCTACGACGGGGGGCTCGGCCTGTTCTTGCGCGGCGTGCCGACGACTCCGGAGAATCCCGCCGGCCTCGCCGAGGTCTGGCCCCGCGAGAGTGGCATCGTCGTGCCCGGCGACGGCAAGAGCCTCGGCATCGTCGACTACGACGGCGACGGTCGGCCCGACCTTTTTTTCGGAATCAACGACGCCCCGCCCGCCGTGCTCGTGAACGAGGGCTCCGGCGGTGGCGGTCCGCTCGTCGTCGTCCTGCGCGGAAAAAAAGGGAACCCGACTGCGGTCGGCGCGAGAGTGCAGGTCGAAGTCCCGGGACTGCCTGCCCAGACCGCCGAAGTCTCCGCCGGGTCCGGCTACCTCAGCCAGGGCGTGCCCGACCTCTTCTTCGGCTGGGGAGGCAGCGGCGAGAGCGAAGCCACCCACGCCACCGTGACCGTCCGCTGGCCCGACGGCGTCGAGACGACCCACCGGATCTCGCGCGAGGACGGCCCGCGATACGCTCTCGCGAGGGAGTGATGCAGGGAGGAAGCGCGTGAGCCTTGTCCCTATTCGCCCGCAACCACGCCCACGGAATCGCCCTTCCGCACCCGGGGAAAGGTCCGCAGCACAATGAGCCGCCCGTTTTCCTCCGCCGGCACGGGCACGCTCTCCTCGCCGAAGAAGTCGTGGACATGCCCGAGAGGCCGACCCTTCTCGACCCGGTCGCCGAGGGCGAGGGCGGGTTCGAAAAATCCGTCCCGCGGCGCCGGGTGGCGCACCTGCATGTGCCCCGAGCCGGGCCGGGCGTCCTCGACGACCTGCTCGACCCGCGAAGACGGCGCCTCGCGCTCGATCAGGCCGATCTCGCCCATTACGTTGAGAACGCCCTCGACGTAGGCCTCCACTCCTGCCTGCGAACAGGTCGCCGAGCCAAGGTATTCCGCGTAGATCGCGGGAACTCCGGCATCGCGGGCGACCGAGAGGGATCGCCCTTCCAGCTCGGCCGAGGTGCCCCAGACGAAAGGCAGGTTGAAGGCCCGGGCCATGCGCCGCTGGACCTCCAGCACTGCGGGGTCGGAGACCATCGAGTAGCCCGCGAGCGGCAGCACCGCAAGCTCGCTGCCGCCGGTATGAAGATCGACGTAGCAGTCGGCCGACGCGATGAGACAGGAGAGCGCATCGGCGACCACTTCGGTGGGCGAGCCGTCGGACCGCCCCGGACAAATGCGAGCAAGGTCGAATCCGTCCTCGGCGCAGCGGTGCCCGCGGTAGTAGGCTGCCTCGTTGACGACGGGGACGAAGGTGACGCTGCCGCGACGAAGCGGGACCGTCTTGAAATGGAGCAGGAGCCGCCGGATCGCGAGGATCGGTTCGAACTCGTCGCCGTGGACGCCGCCGGTGACGAGCAGTCGCGGGCCCGTCTCCGCCGAGGACACGGTGCGGCGCTGCAGCGGAGGGAGAGCCTTCATGCCTGCGATGGAGCCTGATGGTCGAGGTAGCCCTTCAGGCGGATCCCGCCATCCACCGTCAGGACCTCGCCGGTGATGTAGTCGGCGTCGTCCGAGCAGAGAAAGGCCGCCGCCCTGCCGATGTCGGCAGGCAGACCGAGGCGCCCCCAAGGAATGCCGTCGCCGGCCCCGTCGACGAACGCGTCGCCGAAGACCTCGCGTTCGCCCGGCGTGTCGATCCATCCGGGAGCGATGGCGTTCACGTTGACCCGTTGATGGATCAGCTCGACGGCGATGGTCCGCATCATGTGCTCCAGACCGGCCTTGGCCGCGTTGTAGGCGACCGCTCGGGGAAACGGCAGAGTGCCGTGGACCGAGGAGACAAAGACGATTTTCCCACCCCCGCCCCGCTTCACGAAATGCCGGCCCACGAACTGGGCCAGATGGAAGCCGCTCGAAAGCGTTCCCCGCAGGGTGCGGTCGAAGAGTTCGGGGTCGTAGTCGAGAAACTCGCCGCGTCGGCTGAGGGCCGGATTGCTCACGAGCAGGTCGATTCGCCCCGCCTCCGCCAATGCAGCGTCCACCAAGCCCTCGCAGCCGACACGGTCGAAAATGTCCGCCTCGATGGTCCAGCAGCGTCTTCCCAAGGCCCGGATTTCTTCCCCCGCAGACCCAAGATCGAGGCTGCCAGGTCGGTCGTTGGCGACGATGTCCGCTCCCTCGGCCGCGAGCGCCAAGGCGCAGCCCTTGCCGATGCCGCGTCCGGCACCGGTGACGAGGGCGATCTTTCCATTCAGTCTCATAGTCCAGAATCCGCGTGCTGCGATGACATCGGGCGGCAACGCCCTCCAAAACCCCTTACGCTTGGCATCGTCCCCCATCCAAGTCAATCGCACCTTGCAAAGAAAGGGATGCCCCCCAACGATTCGGACTCAAAAGACCGATCCGTCATGCGGCAATGCAATGATAAACCGCATCCACAGCCACCGATTCAGGAAACCCCAAACTCCGAATCAACACACCCTCAATCGGCATTCCCCGCTCCAAAAGGATTTCATAATTAACAACCTGGTTTTTATTTTTCCCGAATCGGAACATGCAATGATAGGAGACCATGAACAGGAGTCCAGATCATTCGGCGCTTCATCCGAAACTGACATCTTCCATCGAGAACAATTATAAGCCTGGATAACTGCAGTGGGCGACTCGGTGGCGGCGGGCTGGTCTGGGCGGCGGGGTGGGAAAATCCGCTTTCAAATCGGGCAAAGGGGTTCAACGTAGCGGTTCGACCGCCCGACCCCCATGCAGTTGATTCAAATCGTCGAGGCCCTTGTCTACGCCGCCCCGGAACCCGTCACCTCGGCAGAGATCGCCAAGGCGATCCGCCGTGCTGCGGCCGACCACCTCGCTCCGTGGGCGCGGCCCTGGGAGAACATTTCCGCCAAGGAAGTGGAGACGGCGATCGCGGAACTGGGGGAATCTCTCTCCTCGGCCGGGAGGCCGATCG
>SLGN01000428.1 GCA_007123695.1 Verrucomicrobiales bacterium | reverse complement strand
TGTGATGGTTGATCGAAGGTCGGCAAGAAAACTGATCGGGGCGCAGACCTGGAAGTCAAAACGCCCACGAACTGGCTCGAAATCGGAGTCGTAGGTCACCGTTTAAACTCGCTCCACTGCGTAATGAACTGCTGGCGAGCTTCCTCCGCAGACATTCCCTCGCGTGCCAAGCCCTCGGCTTCCGCATAGGCAGCATCGATCAACTTGGAGCCGAAGGACTGCCGGTGCGCGATCGCGAGCACCTGCTTCTCGCCGACGCCCCCCCGGCCTTCGCCGACGCCGTCGTCGAGTTGCTCTCCCAACCGCAACTCGCCGCCGACCTCGCCTCCCGCGCCCGCGAGCTCGTCGTCCGCGACCACGGATGGGACGCCGTCGCCGCCGCGTTCGCTGCCTTCATCGAGGACGTGGTCGTGTCGGCTTGAGAGGAGAAACCCCTTGCTTCCCTCCGCTCGCGGCGAATCGTTCGCCATGCCAGCTCCCCCTCCCGACCGTTCGCCCGAGCGACTCCGCCACCACTACGAGGTCGAGCGGGAACTGGCCGCGCGTCTCCGCGGTTCGGCGCGCGAGGGGCGAACCGAGCTCTTCAAGAGTCTCTACGGCGAACTCTTCGAACGCGTTCCCGACCACCCACGGTTGACCCGGCGCGACACGCCCGAGCGCTCCCGCCGCAACATCGAGATCCAACTGCGCCTCCTTGCGCCCCACCTCCGCGACGACGCCGTCCTCGTCGAGTTCGCCCCCGGCGACTGTCGTCTCGCCCACGCCGCCGCCGCCAGCTGCGCCCGGGTCTACGGCGTCGACATCTCCGACCAGCGCGCTCCCGGCGATGCCGTGCCGGAAAACTGCGAGCTGATCGTCTACGACGGCTACCGCCTCGACCTGCCCGACGTGGTCGCCGACCTCGCCTTCAGCTACCAGTTCCTCGAACACCTCCACCCCGACGACGTCGACCTCCACTTCCAGCTCGTCCACCGACTCCTCAAGCCTGGAGGCGTCTACGTCTTCGACACACCCAACCGCCTGTCCGGACCCCACGACATTTCGCGCCTGTTCGGCGGCCGGCTCGACTGCTTCCATTTCCAGGAATGGACCTACCGAGGGATGCGGGCGCTCCTGAAGCGCCACCATTTTCCCCGCAGCGCCTTGCATCGGGGCGGCGCAATCCGCATCGGCACGGCGTGGAACCTGGCCAACGATGCGGTCGAAGCCCTTGTCGGTGCCCTCCCCGCGCCCCTGCGCCGGCCGCTCGCCGCGAGGCTCTTTCGCTCCGTGACGCTCTCCGCGTGGAAGGAGGGGGGGGGACGGCGCCTCTTGCAAGCGTGAATAGGCAAATGATTCCCACCCACAAACCCATTCGAAAATGAGCCGGTCTCACCGCCTCCATTGCTTGCGGAAGGCGACCGGGGTGGTGCCGACGACGCTTTTCGAAACGCATACGTAGAGACCTTCCAGGTCGCGGACGCTGTATTCGGAAGATTGGAGCCTGGAGGAGAGTTCCCGGAAGTGGTGATCCGGAGTTCGGCGGGGCGTGGGGGCGACCGGGTGCGGGACGTGGCAGCGGTCGATGCGTCCTTCTTGTTCGAATCTCGAATCACAAATCGGGTTTTCCTTGCGAGAGCATCGAGATGGGGGAAAATGAGGGGAGAGGAGTTGGCAGGCGAAGCTCTTTGCATAGAAAACCTGCCTGTTCTCTCGCAGAGCCGATGGGAAAATCGCGGTTTTTTGGTATTTGGAACGTTCTATTTCAATCGGTTGGATGCTTGGATTGATGCAAATGTGAAACTATTTTGCCCGACCGAAGGCACATGAAACCCCTCTCCGCGCTTCTCTCCGCCTCTCTGCTGTTCGCGTCGCCGGAGATGCCGGGTGCCGCCGAACCGGACCCTGCCCAATGGCCGCGGGTGGACGGGCCCCGCGCCATCCCGGCGGGGAAGGCGCCCAAGCTCGGGACGGGGGATTTTTCGATCGCCGTCTGGGCTCG
The DNA here is from genome assembly GCA_007123695.1 of Verrucomicrobiales bacterium. GTDB lineage: Bacteria > Verrucomicrobiota > Verrucomicrobiia > Verrucomicrobiales > DEV007 > Arctic95D-9. The sequence continues at coordinate 2,775 of SLGN01000428.1, read as the reverse complement.
TGCCGACGCGGACGACCGGGTGACCGGAGATCTCGTCAGCCATTACGACGGGAAGACGAAGCGCGGCTTTCACCTGACCCTCAAGAGCAGCCCGGGCGTGACAGCGAGCGTGGCCAACTGGCGGCATTTGCAGTTCGGCATCGACGACGACCGTCCGGGCGCCTGGCGAGACTGCGGTCGGCCGGGGAAGGCGCTCTTCGCCTTCGCCATGGCGGCGCACGAGGGCGCGCTGTATGCCGGGACCTGCGAGCCCAATGCCGGGGACATGGGCCGGGTCTATCGCTACGGAGGCGGCGAACGCTGGACCGACTGCGGCGGGCTCGACGGCGCGAACTCGGTCACTGCGTTCGCCGCCTTCGAGGGCGTGCTCTACGCGGGCACGGGCAAATACCGCGTCGCGGGGTCGAGCCTGCCGGAGTCGCCCAACACGACGACCGGAGGGCGAGTCTTCCGCTACGAGGGCGGCACGCAGTGGGTGGATTGCGGGCAGTTGCCGGAAACCGAAGCCGTGGGCGGCCTCGTGGTCTACCGCGGGCGGCTTTACGCGTCGTCCCTGTATGCTCCGGCGGGCTTTTTCCGCTACGAGGGGGGCACGGAATGGACGAGGCTGTCCGACGCCGTCGGTCCGGACCGCGAGACGGGCGAGCCGGGGCCGCGGCGCGTCGTTTCGCTCACGGTGCACGAGGGCCATCTCTATGCCACCAGCTACGACGGTGGCCGGGTCTACCGCTACGACGGAAGGGAGTGGACCGACTGCGGGCAGGTCGGCGACAACACGCAGACCTACGCCTTCGCCAGCTTCGAGGGCGGTCTGCACGTCGCTACCTGGCCCAGCGGAGGCGTGTTCCGTTTCGACGGATTGGGGAACTGGGCCGGCATCGGCCGTCTCGGCGAGGAGCTGGAGGTGATGGGGATGGTGGTTCACAACGGACGCTTTCTCGGCGGCACCCTGCCCCTGGCGGAAGTCCACGCCTACGAGGGCGAGGGGAAATGGACGCTGTGGCAGCGCCTCGACGAAACGCCCGGCGTGAAATACCGCCGCGCCTGGACGATGGCGGAGCACGGCGGCGAGGTTTTCTGCAGCACCCTGCCCTCGGGCAGAGTCTGGGCCGCGCGGCACGGTCGCCAGGTCTCGTGGGACCGTTCGCTGCCTCCGGGCTGGCATCACATCGCCGCGGTGAAGACCGCCGGGCGGCTGGCGCTCTACGTGGACGGCGAGCGGGTCGCCGAGGCTGGCGGCTTCGATGCTTCGGATTGGAATCTCGACGGCGGGGAGCCGCTGCGTCTCGGCACGGGAAGGAACGGCCCCTTCAACGGAGAGCTCCGCGATCTGCAGATTCACCGGCGGGCGCTCGCGGAGGAGGAGATCGGTCGGCTGGCGGCGCAGAGGCCGTGAGGCCATGAGGCCATGAGGCCATGAGGCCATAAGGCCATGAGGGGCCATGAGCCGGGTTCTTCGCCGGACCCGGTGCGGCGAAGCTACGCCGGATTCCGGATCACCTCGATCTCGCCGAGCACGAGTTCCTGCCGCACGCGGAAGAGGTTGATCTTCATTAGCTCGAGCACGGCGAGAAAGGTCACGATCATCTCGTTCTTGCTGGTGGCGCCGTCGAAGAGGGAAGTGAAGGGGCGGCTGCCGCCCGGCGGCACGAGGGAGAGGATGTGGTCGATCTTGTCGCCGACGGTGAAGTGGTCGTCGACGATCTCGCCGAGCCCCTCGTCGTTGAAGCGGTCGAGGATGTTCTGGAAGGCGCGGATGAGGTCGAAGATCCCGATGTCGCCGGAAAGGGGGCGGACTTCCTCGGCATCGGGGACGATCCGCTCGGGCTTGTGGGTGAATCGGTCGCGCTGCTTCGCCTCCTTTTCCCCGAGCTGGCGGGCCGCCTCCTTGAACTTCTTGTATTCGATGAGCTGCCGGATGAGGTCCCAGCGCGGGTCGTCCTCGTCGGCATCCTCCTCGGGCGGCTGCACGTGCTTGGGCAGCATCATCCGCGACTTGATGTAGCAGAGGTTCGCGGCCATGACGAGGAACTCGCCCGCCAAGCCGATGTTGAGCAGCTTGAAGGTGTCGAGGTAGGACATGTACTGCTTCGTGATCCTCTCGATGGGGATGTCGTAGATGTCGATCTCGTCGCGCTTGATCAGGTAGAGGAGCAGGTCCATGGGCCCCTCGAAAATGTCGAGCTCGACTTTGTAGGGCTGCTCGGCGGGATCGACCGCCGGCGCACCGACTGAGGGCTCTCCGGCAGGGGCGGCGGCATGGTCGTCCGGACCGGGGGCGTCGGCAGCCGGTTCGGGAGAGGGGTCTGGTGCGGGTTCGGTCACGGTGATCGCCCGCGAGCCTGCAGGGCCGACGGGTAGGCGAGCAAAGCCGCGAGGGGCCGTCTTTGCAAGGAGCAGCTCGAAAAATGCTCGGGGGTGGGCTTCGCGGGCCGATTCCGATTTCGATTTTGCTTGGTTTGGGGCTTTGAGTGGGTAGGGTTTGTGGCGAAACTTGGAGGGATGCGGATTTACCTTTTATGGGCGGGGCGGATGGCTCGCGCCGTGCCTCGCCGCGCTTTTCGGAACGCAGTGTAGAACAAGGCCGATGCATGGTCCCACCGGACGGAAACGCTTCTTTGCCCTCGGCTTCGCCGCCGTCGCGTTTCTCGGTGCCGGGCTCGGTCCGGGAGCGACGGGCGAGCGGGTGCCCTGGGCGGGACCGGGCTTCGTCGGCACGCCCGATCCGCCTCCGCCCTACCGGTCCGAGCGCGTGTTCGCCGGAGTCGCCACCGA
>SLGN01000319.1 GCA_007123695.1 Verrucomicrobiales bacterium | reverse complement strand
CGGAGTTGTCGCGCTCTTCCCGCGTCCCGAGGCGGTACGGAGGTGGCTGGAACGCTGGCGCGCAGCGCTGCCGGAGTCGGGAATCTCCCCGGCGGAAGCGGCGGCGGAGATGGGCGTCGCCAACCCGGTCGTGATCCCGCGCAACCACCGTATCGAGGAAGTGATCGCGGCGGCGCGGGAGCGCGACTTCGGCCCCTTCCACCGCCTGCACGAAGCGCTCTCGCGTCCCTACGAGGCGCGGGAGGAGACGGTCGACTACGAGCGCCCGCCCCTGCGGCACGAGGAGGTGCGGGCGACGTTCTGCGGGACTTGAGGGAGGCCACTCCTCTTCACCCGAGCGAGGCGAACTTGCGCTCGACGCGGGCGAAGAGGTAGTCGCAGAGGCTTTCGCTGCCGAGGTGTTCGATGGCTTCGTGGAGGAAGCCGAGGCTGATCATCCGGCGGGCGGCCTCGGCGGGGATGCCGCGGGCGCGGAGGTAGAAGATCTCCTCGTCGCTGATCGCTCCGGAGGTCGATCCGTGCGAGCATTTCACCTGGTCGGCGTCGATCTCGAGGCCGGGCATGGAGTTGGCCTCGGCGGTGTCGCTGCCGAGCAGGTTGCGGCAGGTCTGGTAGGAATCGGTGTGGTGGGCGCCAGGCAGCACGTGGATGAGGCCCGAGAAGATGGTGCGGGCGGTGTCGTAGAGGGCGTTCTTGAAGAAGAGGTCGCTGGTGGTGTGCTGGGCCTGGTGCGACTGGAGGGTGCGCTGGTCGTATTCCTGCTCGCCGTTGGCGAGGTTGGCGGAGAAGACGCGCACGTCGGCGCCGCTGGCGAGCATGCGGTTGATGGATTCGTTGCGGGCCCATTCGGCACCGAGGTGGACCGAGCCGGCCTGGATCGAGGCGTCGCGTCCGGCGTGGGCGCGCTGGAACTGGACGAGCTTCGCCCCTTTGTCGGAGAGATCCTGAAGGGCGGCGTAGCGGATGCGTCCGCCGCGGTCGGCGTGGAGGTCGGCGGAGGCAAGGACGAGAGTCTCGTCTCCGTGCGAGATCGACTCGAAGGATTCGAAGAGGGAGACGGAGGCGGAGTCTTCGGCGACGACGATAGTGCGGGGGAAGACGGCGGCGCGCTCGCCTCCGACGTAGTGCTGGACGACGACGGGCCCCTCGACGACGCAGCCCTTGGGCAGGCGCAGGACGACGCCGCTGGGATCGGCGGAGTCGAGCAGGGCGGCGAATTTTTCGCCCCCGAGGCAGTCGGCGGCTTCGCCGAGCCGGCTCCGGACGAGGTCGGGCTGGCTCGCGAGGGCCTCGGCGAAGGACAGGCAAAGGGCGCCTTCGGGCAGGCCCGAGGTGTCGGCGTGGAGGAGCTGGTTGTTGGCGAAGACAAAGTGCGCCGCATGGCCGGCGGGACGCTCGCCGACGGCGCGGGCGAGGAGGTCGGCGGCGGTCGATTCGGAGACTGCGGGGGCGGGGCCGTGGCCTTCGAAGCGCAGATGGGCGAGGTTGGCGAAACGCCAGGCCTGGTCGGTGCGGGTCGGCACTTCGAGTTCGACGAAGCGGCCCCAGGCGGCGGCGGCGCGCTCGCGCCACCATCCGGGGAGGGCGGCGTCGCGGGCCGGGGATTCATCGAACCAGGCGTGGCGCGCGGGCGCTGCGCTTTCCTTCGGCGGGGTCATTAGCATGGTCATCGGGAGGCGCCCTCGAGGGCGAGAGAAAGATTGGGAAAGTTAGGGGGGAAAGGAGGAAACAGGGTTGGGTCGGCGAGGAAACAGGGTTGGATCGCCGACCGCACCGGATGAAACCTCAGCCGACGCTGTCCTCCATCTCCATGTCGATAAGGCGCTTGAGCTCGACGCTGTATTCCATGGGGAACTCGCGCACGAGGTCGTTGACGAAGCCGTTCACGCTCAGGCTCATCGCTTCGCCTTCGCTGAGGCCGCGCTGGCGCATGTAGAAGATCTGCTCTTCGCTGACCTGGCTGACGCTGGCCTCGTGCTGGGTGGCGTGGCGGTTGCCGCGCACGGTGATGGCGGGGTAGGTGTCGGTGCGGCTGCACGAGTTGATGAGCAGGGCGTCGCATTCGGTGTTGTTGCGGCAGCCCTTGAGGTGCTTGGGGATGTGGACCTGGCCGCGGTAGGTGGACCGGCCGCTGCCCACCGAGATGGACTTGGCGACGATGTTCGAGGTGGTCTCGTCGGCGGCGTGGATCATCTTGGCGCCGGTGTCCTGGTGCTGGCCGTCGTTGGCCAGGGCGATGGAGATGACCTCGCCGCGGGCCTTGCGACCCTTCATGATGACGCCGGGATACTTCATCGTCAGACGCGAGCCGATGTTGCAGTCGATCCATCGGATCTCGGCGTTCTCGTGGGCGAGGCCGCGCTTGGTGACGAGGTTGAAGACGTTGTTCGACCAGTTCTGCACGGTGATGTACTGGATCTTGGCGTCCTTCATCGCGACGAGCTCGACGACGGCGCTGTGGAGGGTGGCGGTCTCGAACTTGGGCGCGGTGCAGCCCTCCATGTAGGTGACCTCGGCGCCCTCGTCGACGACGATCAGGGTGCGCTCGAACTGTCCGAAATTCTCGGCATTGATCCGGAAGTAGGCCTGCAGCGGGTGCTTCACCTTCACCCCCGGGGGCACGTAGATGAAGCTGCCGCCGGAAAAGACGGCGCTGTTGAGCGCGGAGAACTTGTTGTCGCCGGTGGGGATGACCTTGCCGAACCAGCGGCGGAAGAGATCGGGATGCTCGCGGAGACCCTCGGTGGAGTTCACGAAGATGACGCCCTCCTTGGAGAGTTCCTCCTTCACGTTGGAGTAGGCGGCCTCGCTGTCGAACTGGGCCTCGACGCCGGCGAGGTAGTTGCGCTCCTTCTCGGGGATGCCGAGGCGCTCGAAGGTCTGCTTGACGTCGTCGGGCACCTCGTCCCAGCTGCGGGTGGGGCGCTGGCCCTTGGCAAGGTAGTAGCGGATGTTTTCGAAGACGATGTTCTCCAGGTCGTGGCTGGCCCAGTGGGTGGGCATGGGCTTGCTTTCGAAGACGGCGAGGGCGCGCTTGCGGAACTCGCGGATCCAGTCGGCCTCGCCCTTGACGTCGGAGATGAAGTCGATGGTGCTCTCGTTGAGACCGTAGCCGGCGTCGTGGGCGTAGTCTTCCGGATAGGAGAAATTGCCTTGGTCCTGGTCGATGTTGACCGCTTCGAGGGTGGCTGCGTCAGGCATGGCGTGGGAGGTGGTGGATGGTTGGCGTTGCGTTGACGGGAGGGGGAGAGTGCGTCAGCAGAGGGGCGCGGATCAGGCGGCGACGGGTTCCTTGGTGATCCAGTCGTATCCCTTCTCCTCGAGTTCGAGGGCGAGCTCCTTGCCGCCGGTGTGGATGATGCGGCCGTTGTGGAGCACGTGGACGACGTCGGGCACGATGTAGTCGAGGAGCCGCTGATAGTGGGTGATGACGAGGAAGGCCCGCTCCGGCGAGCGCATTGCGTTGACGCCCTCGGCGACGATCTTGAGCGCGTCGATGTCGAGGCCGCTGTCGGTCTCGTCGAGCACGGCGTATTTCGGCTCGAGCATCATCATTTGGAGGATCTCGTTGCGCTTCTTCTCGCCGCCGGAGAAGCCCTCGTTGACGGAGCGCCCGGTGAACTTGCGGTCCATCCCGAGACGGTCCATTTTCTCGTACATCTCGCGGTAGAAGGCGACGGCATCGATCTCCTCGCCTTTGGGGAGACGGGCTTGGCGTGCGGCGCGCAGGAAGTTGGCGTTGGTCACCCCGGGAATCTCGTGGGGATACTGGAAAGCGAGGAAGAAGCCCGCCCGCGAGCGCTCGTCGACCTCCATGGCGAGGAGGTCTTCGCCGTCGAGGGTCACGCCGCCCTCGGTCACGCCGTAGTCCTCGTGGCCCGCGAGGACCTTGGCGAGAGTGGACTTGCCCGAGCCGTTCGGTCCCATGATGGCGTGGACTTCGCCCTTGGGAACTTCCAGGGTGAGACCTTTGAGGATGGGTTGACCGTCCACGGAGGCGTGGAGGTTGTCGATCTTGAGGGATTCGTTCATGGTTTCTGGAAAAGTGGGGAGGGTTGGGAAAAGCAGGGAGATGCTTGGTCGGTTCAGTCGCCCGAGCCGCAACGGGGGCAGGTCCCGCAGACGCCGCGCATCGAGACGTTCATCTCCTCGATGCGGCAGCCGGGAGGCAGGGCCCACACCGCCGACGCGTCGGCCCCGGACTCAAGGCCGATGTCGAAGACCTTGTCGCAGTCGATACAGTAAAAATGGGCATGGGGCCGAAGGTTCGGGCAGTAGCGGGTCGCCTCGCGCTCGATGTTTACTTGGCGGATCGCCCCTGCACCGGTGAGCGATTCGAGGCAGTTGTAGACCGTTGCCAGCGAAATGGTCGGCATCCGCTCCTTCGCCTGCACGAACACCTCCGACGCCGTCGGATGCTCGTGGCCGATCGCTTCGAGCACGTCGAAAACGACCTGCCGCTGCTTCGTCATGCGAAGCCCGCCAAAATCTTCGGCATTTTGAGCTTGTTGAGACTGCTTCTCCATCTCGGGAAAGGGATACGGCACCTTTTCGCAAAAGGTTGTTTAGATCAAGAATTATTCTAAATAAGAGCCAAAAAATTTGTTCCTTCCCATCCCGGTGAAGGGCTGCAACCCTCGTCGATCCGTCCCGCCTAGCCCGAAAGATTGCGGGCGAATGGCGGAAACTTCGCGTTTTCCTCACTTTTTTCTTCCCGTCCGTCGCGCTTTCCTCTAGCGTTCCCACCTCGGAACGGGGTT
>SLGN01000215.1 GCA_007123695.1 Verrucomicrobiales bacterium | reverse complement strand
TGGGGCGGTAGTCGATGGTGCGCACCATCTCCTCGAGGGCGACGCGGTGGATGCGCTGGCTGGCCTCGTGCAGGTAGCGGGGCGGGTTGCGCGCGAACTGGTCGAGGCTGGCGGTGCCCCGCACCACGGCGACGACGGTGCCGTAGGCCAGGGCGGTGTTTTCGGAAAGCTCCTCGATCAGGTCGATGGCGGCGAACTCGGCGCGCAGAGCGGCGGTCTCGGAGCCGAGGTGGGTCGCGACGGTCTCGTCCTCGCCGAGGGTCTCGATGCGGGTCAGGGTGATCTGCCCCTCGTAGCGCGGCACGCGGATGGCGTCGAGCTCGGCGACGCAGCGGCGCACGAGGGCGTCTTCGTCGAAGGTGACGCTGTAGTCGGTGCGCTGGGCGAGGCGTTTCCAGAAACGGCGAAAGGCCGCGCTCTCGAAGCGCTCGCGGTTGAGGCGCACGGTGTTCTGCCCCCGGGGGACTCCCTTGTGGGTGTGGCGGGTGGGCACGGCGGTCTTCAGTTCGGCTTGGTACTGCGTGACGAAGGTCTCGTAGGTTTCGTTGGGGATCACGGTGAGGAGGTTGACCTCTTCGCCCTCGGGGGTGGCGTCGCTGTCGTAGACGCGGCGGCCCTCTTCGTCGCGGCAGATGCGGAGGCCGCGCCCGATCTCCTGCCGTTTCTTGATGTCGGAGTAGGTCTGGTTCAGCGTGGCGATGTTGAAGACGTTGGGGTTGTCCCAGCCGACGCCGAGGGCGGAGTGCGAGAAGATGAACTGCCGCGGGTTGTCGAGGCGCAGCAGGGCCTCCTTGTCGCGCAGGATCTCATCGTAGATCTCGCGCTGCTTGGCCATCGAGCTCTCGCTGTCGGTGTACTCGCCGGTGCTGGTCTTGGCGAAGTAGTAGGTCTGCACCTCGTCGACGAGTCCGGGTGCGGGGTCGGCGCCGTGGAGGTCGCGCCAGGCGCGGGGGAACTCCTCGCGGAAGAGGCGGCGGATGATGCCGTCGTCGTCCATGTAGTTGGCGACGCGGTCGATGAAGACGAGGGAGAGCGGCTTGATCCCGAGCGGCCGCAGGCGCTCGGTTTTCTCCAGATGGCGGTAGCAGAGCCAGTAGAGCTGCTGGCGGAAGATGCCCTGGTAGTCGCCGGTGGCGGCCCGCCGCGTCAGCTCGACCCCGTTGGCGAAGCGGATGAGCTCTCCGCCTGAGCGGATCCCGGCGGCGCGGATCGACTCGATCTCGTAGCCCCGGTAGGAGAGGTTGCCGGTCTTGTCCTCAAGGCTGTCGCCGCTCTTGAGCCAGGCGGTGTCCTTGTATTTGAACCCGCCCGCCATCTGGCGCCAGGCGCGGAGCTTGGCCTTGGGCGCCCCTCTGCCGGTCTGGACCTCGACCAGTTCGAGTTTCAGGGTGGCCTCGTCGTTTTTCTCGGCGACGGAGAGCACCTCGATCTTTTTCACGAGCCGCTCGTTGTAGGCTTCGATGGGCGAGAGGCGGTAGAGGAGGTTGCGGACGAGCTTGTGGGTGGCGGAGTAGCGGAGCCGGGCGACGCAGCGCAGCGCGTCGATGCGCGGGCGGAGGTTCTCCGTATCCATGCCGACCTGCGGCTCGTCCATGATCAGGATCGGGCGCACCGAGGCGAGGGCCTGCCAGTAGGATTTGCCGTCGGGCGAGTCCTCGCGGTCCGGGCGGTTGATGACGTTGTCGTCGCCGCTGAAGGACTGCGTGGTCATGATCATGACCTGCAGGTCGCTGCCCTCGATGAAACGTCTCACTTTGGTGAGGTTCCTGCTATCGTACTTGAAGGCGTGGAGCCGCACGCCGTAGAGCCGCTCCAACTGCGAGCGGAAGCTTTCGATGGTGTCGAGGACGCCCTCGCGCACAGGCACGGATGGCACGAGGATGATGAATTTGGTGAAGCCGTACTCCCGGCAAAGTTCGTAGACGGTGCGCAGGTAGTCGAGGGTCTTGCCCGTGCCCGTTTCCATCTCGACGCAGTAGTCGGGCTCGTCGGAAAATGCCGCCTCGTCCTCGCCGATGCCGTTCTCCGCCGCGATCGAGCGGACGTTGGCGGCGATGTCCTCGGCGGAGAGGTCCAGCTCGCTGGGGAAGCAGTCGGAGCCGAGAGGGGCGGTGAAGTAGTTCCGCTGCTGCCCCTCGAAGATCCGCAGCGCGGCGTCGATGGCGCGGCGTTGGTAGGGGAGGTCTTCGAGTTGGAACGACATGGCGCGGGAGGCGGTAGGATGGGCCGGGCCTCCGGCGGTTTCAAGCGCGAAGCCGATGGCGGAACGGAGGCGGCGGAGGGTTTCGTTGTTCCGCGCTCATTCGCGCCCGCCCGGCTCGAGGAGGAGCCGTGTCGAGGTGGCCTCGGCGATGCGGTCTTTGGAGTAGAGCAGGGGGAAGTAGTCGCCGCGGGCCCAGCCTTCGAAGAGGTCGCGGTAGTGCGGGCTGGCCGGGTCGCCCGACTGCCCGGGGGAGTTGGTGGCGAGGGCGCGGTCCCAGTCGGCGGTGTCGATGACGACCCGCAGGCTGGCGCCGGTGGGCTGGTTGTCGGATCCGCCGGTGTTGTTGACGGTCTGGCCATTGCCGCCGCGGGGGAGAGGGCCTGGCTCGAGGAGGTCGCGGGTGTTGTCGTCGACGGCTTCTCCCAGGGGGTGCCGGATGCGGGCGTGCTTGTAGCCGGGCTGGCCGTAGCGCCACGCCGCGGGGTCGGGACCGAAGCGCTGCGCCAGCTCCTCCACGGCCTCGGCGAAGCATTCGGCGGCGAAGGCGTCGCGCCCGGCCCGGGGATCCGCGCCGAAGCGCGCGTCGGGGGCACGCAGCCAGGCGACGAGGCGGCGTGCCGAGAGGTTGCCAATATCCTCGCGCACCTCCTCGGGCACGAAGCGCTCGCGCAGCCGATTTTCGAGGCGGCGTTCCCAGGCCACGTAGATTCCCGCCGCGACGGAGTCGCGGTCGAGGACGTGGTCCCAGCCGTCGAACTGATCGCGGGCGGCGGCGGCGGAGCCTTCGAGCGGCAGGTCCCGCAGCAGGGGCAAGAGCGCCTCGGCGGGCAGGCACTTTTCGTCGTGCTGGGCGGCGGCGAAGTCGTCGACTCCGAGCCGCCGGCCCGAACCGATGAGCTCGCGCACGCGTGCGCCCCGGTAGGGTTCGGACCAAGAGTGCCCGATCACCTCGGGATAGGGATAGTCGGCGGGGGTGAGGTGCTCGTTGGCGGTGGTCCAGAAGCCTTGGTCGGGGTTGGAAAGGTGGGGCAGCAGGGGAATGGGGAGAAAGCCGTCCCATTCGTGGCTGCCGTCTCCGGGCACGGGGACCAGGCCGCTCCAGCCCTGGCGCACCGGCGTGATGGCCGACACCTGCCAGCCGATGTCGCCGTCGCATCCGGCCCAGACGAGGTTGAGCGGGGGTGTTTGGTGGAAGGAGCAGCCCCGGCGGAAGGCGGCCCAGTCGGTCGCCTGGTTGAGCCGCAGGCTGGAGAGGTAGGGGGCGCAGCCTCGCTCGAGCCAGGCGGCCCGCAGGGAGAAGGCGGTCCGGTGCTCGGGCACTTCGTGCAGGACGGGACCGTGGCGGGTGTACTTCAGGTCCACCTCCACGGGGTCTCCGCCTTTCACGTGGAAGGTTTCCCGCACGACCTCCATCTCGGCCCACCCGTCGCCGTAGCGGTAGCGGTTCGGGTTGCCGGGGTCGGTCTCGTAGACCATCAGGTCCTCCATGTCGGTCCGGAAGATGGTCAGGCCCCAGGCCCCGTGTTCGTTGTGGCCGATGGAGATGCCGGGCAGGGCGGGTTCGCCGCCGCCGATGACGTTCCATCCGGGGGCTTCGAGATGGACGAAGTAGCGCAGCGACGGAGCTTGGAGAATGCGGTGGGGATCGTTCGCCAGCATGGGGCGGCCCGATTGGCTGAGCCGGCCCGAAACGACCCAGTTGTTGCTGCCGACCGAGGGGTCTTCGGATTCGATCCGGTCGGCCCGGTCGGTCCGGTCGAATCCGGCGACCTCTCCGCTGGCGTCGGCGCGGAACTCGGCGGAGACATCTTCGGGTCGGAAGCGCAGCGGGGTGCGGAAGGCGTTGTAGAGTCGCGCAATGTCCGGGTCGAGGAGACTCTCGGGGTCGAGACCGGGGGCGAGTTCGAGGTCGGGGTCGCCGGGGTGGAAGTCGTTCCATTCCTTGACTGCGGCGGATCCGGCCCGGACCACGGCCCGCGCCAGGGCCAGTTCCTGGGTGAGGTTTCCGAAGAGGCCCTGGTGCCGCGAAACCACGATCTCGGGGGTCCAGCGGCCCGGCTCGATGCCGAGCAGGCGGAACTCGAGAGGCAGCAGTTTCGGATCGGCCTCGGTGCGCTCAATCCATGCATTGACGCCGCGGACGAAGGCGCCGACGATGGCTTCGCCGCGAGGGTGGTAGTGGCGCAGCTCGGCGGAAAGGTCCCCGCGGTAGCGGTGCAGACGCGCCCCCACGTCGCGGTCGAGTCCGCGCTCGCCGATGATCTCGGCGGTGGTGCCGGTGGCCTGCCGCCGCCACATTTCGAGCTGGAAGAGCCGGTCGCGCGCCGCGTTCCATCCCTGGGCGAAGAAGAGGTCCTCTTCGTTGCGGGCCCGCAGGTGGGCGAGGCCCCAGCGGTCGATGCGGATCTCGACCGGTTCGCGCAGGCCGGGAACGGACAGGGTTTCCTCGGTGACCGAACCCTGTTCGGCGCCTCGCAGGGCGTCGGCGGACAGGAGCGTCGCGAGGGCCAGGGCGGGGATCAAGCCGAGGGGGGCGGCGGTGCGGTGGGCGGTGCGGGGTGGCAGCG
>SLGN01000124.1 GCA_007123695.1 Verrucomicrobiales bacterium | reverse complement strand
GGGGGCGAGGTGGGTGGAGCGGTGGAGTGCTGAATCTCAACACTCCAGCACTCCGAAGGGGGCGCCAAGGACGAAGAGCCGGGAGCTCCTCATCGTCACGCTCGACCAAGAGGACCGCCTGATCGAGGACGGGCACTCGATCCGAATTGTCCCCGCGTGGAAGTGGCTCGACTGAGGCGGCGCCGAAATTTTCCACACGCCCCTCACCTCCCCAAATGGTTGGCCGGTGCAGGAATGCGCCGAGCCATGAAACCGAGCGCCTTCCTGGAGGAGTTGGTCGAACTCTGCCGGAGATTGGTCCGCCTGGCGGTAGTCCTGCGGGGCGAAGATCGGGATCGAAAAGGAATCCCGACCTTCAGGTCGTTGGCGGAGACTCCGCGACCCCCGAACAGGAGCGGTCGCTCTCCGGGGTGAACCGAGCAAACGAGACCGAGCTGGAAAAGTCTCCGTTTCCGGGACGATCCTCGGCGCGAATTGACCGAACGGAGGCGGCTCTTCCGGCGGACGAACCGCGTTGAATGCGGTCGTCGCCAACCAGGCAGGGGCGATTCCTGAGTCGCTGGAAATGGCCACAGCGATCCAGGCGCTTGCCTTTTGGATCTCCGAACACCACTAGGCCAGCCTCGCCCCTTGCACGGCGGCACCGGCTGGGCGATTCGGCGCGATCCCGTGAAGCGTCGCCACCGTAACGAACCAGCACAATGGCGCGGGTGCGGGACAAAAGGCTTTTCGCCCGAACCGTTTCAGTGTAAAATTCGCTTCGCCCAATCTCCTCGCGGAGTCGGGCAGCACGGACACGCCTTACAGACTCTCCCCTCCGACCATGGCCAAACTGCCTCTCCTCCCCGCCCCGTTGGTCCTCGCGACCCTCCTCGCCCTCCTCGCGCCCCCGTCCGCGTCCGCCCAGGACGAAACCCAGTACGGCGACCTCGCCCTTCGCGTCGTGGGCATGCTGGAGGAAGAACACTTCCTGCGCCAGCGCTTCGACGACAAGATGTCCAAGCGCACCCTCGACGCCTTCCTCGAGTCGCTCGACTACTCGCGCATCTACTTCACCAAGGAGGACGTCGAAGGGTTCCGCTCCAAGTACGAAACCCGCATCGACGACCTCGTCCGCAAGGGCGGAATTCCCGCCGCCTTCGAGATCTTCGGCGTCTACGAGCAGCGCGTCCGCGACCGCGTCGAGCTCGCCAAGTCCCTCGCCGTGCCCGGCGCCTTCACCTTCGACTCGGACCGCAGCGTCGAGATCTCGCGCAAGAACGCTCCCTGGGCCGCCGCAGGCGAGGAGCACGACCAGCTCTGGCGCAACCTCATCGAGGGAGACCTGCTCCGCGAGAAACTGCTCCTCGAAGCCATCGAGAAGAAGAAGGCCGAAGAAGCCGCCAAAGCCGAGCGCGACGGCAAGTCCGCCCCCGACAACGACGACGAAGATTCCCGCAAGCCCATCTACGAACGGGTTTCCGACCGCTACGACCGCATCCTCAAGCGGGTCAAGGAGAACACCACCGAGGACGTCGCCACTCTCTTCATCAAGGCGATCGCGGCGGCCTACGATCCGCATTCCGAATACTTCTCGCAGCAGCAATACGACAACTTCCGCATCGGGATGAACAAGTCCCTCACCGGCATCGGCGCCATGCTGCAGAAGGACGAGGACCAGGGCGGCGCAACCATCGAGGGCCTCGTCGTCGGCGGTCCCGCCTTCAAGGTCGGCAAGCTCGCGGTGAAGGACCGCGTCATCGGAGTGGGCCAGGGCGCCGACGGCGATTTCGTCGATGTCGTCGAGATGAAGCTGTCCGACATCGTCGATCTCATCCGCGGCGAGATCGGAACGGTCGTCCGCCTCAAGGTGATCCCGACGAGCCGTCCCGGCGAGATCGAGTTCATCAACATCACCCGCGACAAGATCGACCTCAAGGACAGCCTCGCCACCGCCGACCTCATCATCACCGAAGAACCCGGCGGTGACGAGCAGAAGCTCGGCTGGATCACCCTGCCTTCCTTCTACGCGGACATGGACGGCGGGCAGACCAGCACCACCACCGACGTGCGTCGGCTCCTCACCCGCCTCTCCATCGAGGGCATCGACGGTCTTGTGATCGACCTGCGCGACAACGGCGGCGGCTCGCTCGAGGAAGCCATCAACATGACCGGCCTCTTCATCCGCAAGGGCCCGGTGGTGCAGTCGCTCGATTGGCGCGGCAACCGCGACCAGAAATACTCGCGCAACGGAGAGGCCGTCTACGGCGGCCCGCTCCTGGTCCTCATCAACCGGGCCAGCGCCTCGGCTTCCGAGATCTTCGCGGCCGCGCTGCAAGACTACGGTCGCGCCGTCGTCGTCGGCGACGAGTCGACCTTCGGAAAGGGCACGGTGCAGCAGCTCCGCCCCGTCCTCGCAAAAAAGTTCGCCCTGCCCTTCTCCCCCCAACCCGAGCAGGAAGGCGCGCTCAAGCTCACCATCCAGACCTTCTACCGCATCAACGGCCACTCCACCCAGCGCGACGGAGTCGTCCCCGAGATCCGGCTCCCCTCGCTGCTGGACATCGCCGACATCGGCGAGGGCACCCTGCCCAACGCCCTCGTCGTCGATCCGATCGAGCGCAGCCGCTACCTGCCCTTCTTCGACAAGCCGATCGACTACGAGACGCTGCAGAAAGCCTCCGAGGCCCGCATCGCCTCGGGCCGCGACTTCGAATACATCCTCAAGGACATCGCCACGGAGAAGGAACGCATCGCGAAGAACGTCGTTTCCCTGAACCTCGCCGAGCGCCAGGAGGAAAACGCCGCCGCCGAGCGCGAGCGCGAAGAGCGCAAGAAGGCTCGCATCGACTACTTCGCCGAGGTGCGCGAAGCCGAGGCGGGCCTTTTCACCGTCTTCAAGCTGACCCAGGACAACGTCCTCGACGAAAAGCTGACCCTGCGCGACGACCTCAGCGAGGAGCAGCTCAGCGGCATGTCCCGCGGGGCCGCTACCGACGAGGACGAAGAGGACGAGGCGGAGAGCAAGCAGTTGGAATATCCGCACAAGCTCGGACCCTACGAGCGCGAAACCCTCCGCATTCTCCAGGACCTCATCGCCGTCGGCAAGACGGGCAAGCCGGTGAACTTCTCCAAGACCAAGCCGGAGATGCGCAAGGGCACCGTTCCGATCGAAACCAAGGTCGGCGGTCGCCAGGCGAACTGAGGAGGCAGGAAAATTCTTCCGCCCCCCGGATTTTCGGCAGTCTTCCGCAGCGCGCCCCAAACTACGGGGCGTCGCTCTGCGGCGGAAGACGTCGTTTCTCTTCCGCTGTTCCCGAGCCCCTGCCGGGCGTAGACTGCTTAGGGATGCTTGGTGGACTGGACAAGGCTTTCGAGGGACTGGGCGCGGGGTTGCGCCTGCCCGACCTTTGGCAAAGCGAAGCGATCTCGGCGCTCGTCGCGGGAAAGGACGTCGTCGTCTCGGCGCCGACGGGCGCGGGCAAGACCTACGTCTTCGAAAGTCTCGTCGAGGCCCGTCGGCTGCCCGCGTCCGGACGGCAGGCGGTCTACACCGTGCCGACGCGGGCGCTCGCCAACGAGAAGTGGCGGGAATGGCGCAAGCGCCGCTGGAAAGTCGGAATCGCCACGGGCGATCTCGCCGAGAACACCGAGGCCCCGGTGCTCGTCGCCACCCTGGAGACGCAGCGCGAACGCTTCCTCGCCGGAGAGGGCCCCCAACTGCTCGTCATCGACGAATACCAGATGATCGGGGACCGCCGCCGGGGCCTCGGCTACGAGCTCGCCGTCGCCCTGGCTCCCCCATCGACCCAGCTCCTGCTGCTGAGCGGCAGCGTCGCCAACCCGGACGAGGTGGCGGCTTGGCTGCGGCGCCTCGGCCGGGATGCTGTGGTGGTTGCGAACGACGAACGCCCCGTGCCGCTCGACGAGATGCCACTCGAGGCGCTGCCGCGCACGGCTCCGGCCCGCTACACGAACTTCTGGCACCGGCTCGCCCTCGGGGTGCTTCTGTCGCAGGCGGGCCCTCTGCTCGTCTTCGCCCCGCACCGAAAGGCCGCCGAGACCGTCGCCCGCAAGATGGCCGAGGTCCTGCCCGAAGACGATCCCGTGGGCCCCGGCGAACGCCGTCTCGAGCAGGCCTGTTCCAAAGAGCTCGCGAGGCTGCTGCGTCGGCGCGTCGCCTTCCACCACAGCGGCCTGACCTACGCCGAGCGGGCCGCCATCGTCGAGCCTCTCGCCAAGGCGGGCCAGCTCCGCGTCATCGTGGCGACGATGGGTCTCGCCGCCGGCATCAATTTTTCGGTGCGTTCGGTGTTCGTCGCCGGCACGCGCTACCGCGACGGCCCCTTCGAGCGCTTCGTCTCGCCCGACGAACTGCTCCAGATGTTCGGACGGGCGGGGCGACGGGGACTCGACGAATGCGGATTCCTCGTCTGCGGGCGGGACAGCCCCCGGCTCGCCGATGCGCGACCGCTCAAGCTGCGCCGCCACAACCAGCTCGACTGGCCCACGCTCCTGCGGCGCATGGATCTCGCCGCGGCGGCGGGGCGCCATCCTCTTGAGG
The DNA here is from genome assembly GCA_007123695.1 of Verrucomicrobiales bacterium. Classification (GTDB taxonomy): domain Bacteria; phylum Verrucomicrobiota; class Verrucomicrobiia; order Verrucomicrobiales; family DEV007; genus Arctic95D-9. The sequence continues at coordinate 232 of SLGN01000124.1, read as the reverse complement.
CCGCCCGCGATCTCCGCGACCGTCTGTTCTCCGAGCAGGATCTGCCTCTCGGGTTCCGGCCTGCCTCCGCCCCGACCGACCCGGCGGCGGCCCCTCCGCCCGCGCCCGACGGCGATGCGGGCCTCTTCGACTTGCAGCCGATGCGGCGCGAGGTTCTCAACGCCGACGGCAAATGGGAACCCTACCGTCCCGAGCGGACCGGCACGGCGCCGCTCGGCGACGTCCTCGTTCG
>SLGN01000547.1 GCA_007123695.1 Verrucomicrobiales bacterium | reverse complement strand
TCGCGAACCTTCCGGTTTTTTCGCGAGCGCTTGGGGTTCGCGATGCACCATCGGCTGCCCCTAGACGATCAGAGGCCCCTCGATGTCGAAGCCGCCTTTGGTTCCGTAGTGGTCGATGCGGGCACGCCAATTCCGACCGAGATGGTAGATGCGGATGCTGTCTTCCTCAAGATCGACGATGTCGATCAGGCGTTGTCTCAGCTGAACGAGCTGGGTGGGCTCGAGGGAACATTCGAAGACGGAGTTCTGCACCCGCTGGCCGTAGTCGAGGCAGGTCTTCGCAACGCGGCGGAGGCGCCGCTGGCCTCCGTCGGTGGCGGTGGCGACGTCGTAGGTGATCAGGACATACATGGTCGGTTCGGTGTCGGGGATTCGGGGATGGAGTCTGCAAAGCGCCCGGATCATCGGGCGAGGAAGGCGGGATAGGCGTCGAGGTCGCCGCGCAGATGCCGAGCGAGCAAACGCGCCTGCAAATGCGGGAGCAGCCCGACGGTGGTCTTCTCGTCCAGAAAGGGGTGGTTGATCTCCTCCTGCTTGCGCTCCTGCCAGGCGGTCAGCACGGCCTTGCGGGAGTCCTCTTTGAGGGCGTAGGCCCCGGATTCCTGCCGCGCGAAGTCGCCGGGCCCGATCTGGCGGCGGTTCATCAGAGTCAGGGCGACGCGGTCGGCGAGGAAGGGGCGGAACTCCTCCATCAAGTCGAGGGCGAGGGAGGGTCGCCCCGGCCGGTCGCGGTGGAGGAAGCCGCATTGGGAGTCGAGTCCGCAGGACTCCAAGGCGGAGCGGCAGTCGTGCATCAGCAGGGCGTAGAGAAAGGAAAGCAGGGCGTTGACGGGATCGAGGGGCGGGCGGCGCGAGCGGCCCTTCATCGCTAGCTCCGGGTCGCCGTGGGTCATGAGATGGGGGAAGGCTGCGAAGTAGGCGGCGGCGCTGTCGCCCTCGACGCCGCGGAGGGAGTCGAGCGAGCCGCAGCGGCCCGCAAGGACGATGCGGCGGGCGAGGAAGTCGGCGGCCTCGCGTAGGGCGGCGGCGCCTTCGGAATTCTTCTCGCCGTGGTCGCGCGCCGCCCGCAGCAGCACGGTGCGGCTGTTGGCGATTTTGGCGGCGACGAGGTTGGCGGCGATGGCGAGCGAGGCGGGCTCGTCGTCGGCGCGGCGGTACTGCTCGCGGCGCAGCAGGATGTTGCCGGGGGTGAAGCCGTTGACGGCGGCGAGGAACTTGCCGTGGGGTGTGTGGAAGGAGAGCGAGACCCCGGCCTCGGCGCAGGCGGCCATGAGGGCGGCCGAGGCGCCGGTGTCCCAGCCGAAGCAGGCGATGCCCTCGAGGTTGTGGAGCGGCACGCGCAGCTTGGTTTGCCCCTCGTGACGAATTTCGACGGCGGCGCCGTCCTTGCGCAGCCAGGCGCCTTCGAGGGTGACGAAGAGGGTGTTGAGGTGGCGTTTCACGGGGGGGAGTGGGAAGTTTTCAGGGTTCAGTTTTCAGGTCTGGGGCGTGGGAGCGTGGGAGCAATCGTGGAAGAGGGGCGGCTTCCGTAATGGGGCCGGATTGATGGAAGTGGGCAGTTTTCAGGGTTCAGTTTTCAGGTCTGGGGCTTGGGAGCGTGGGAGCAATCGTGGAAGAGGGGCGGCTTCCGTAGAGTGAGGTGGATTGACGATTGTTGATTTTTGAATTGGCTTGGCTGTGATGGCGCAAAGTTTTCGGGAACGGGAGACGCTTGCTTCGACCTCTGCCCTCTGCCCTCTGCCCTCTGCCCTCTGCCCTCTGCCCTCTGCCCTCTGCCCTCTGCCCTCTGCCCTCTGCCCTCTGCCCTCTGCCCTCTGGCCTCTGGCCTCTGGCCTCTGGCCTCTGGCCTCCGGCTTCACGGCCCACGGCCCACGGCCCAAGGCGTGCAACTGGCGTTCGAACCACGCGGCGGCGCCTTTGCGGAAGCGGAGGGCCTTGGGCTGGCAGAGGTCGATCAGGGAGCAGGCGCCGCAGCGTCGCGGCTCGTAGTCGGCGGCGGGCGTGGTGCCGTTGGTCCGCATTTCGTGGACGGCGGCGGCGGTCTCGCGTACGAGGGCACGCAGGGGGGCGTCGAAGGGAACCTCGGTGCGCCGCCTCCGTTCGCCGTAGTAGAGGCAACCGGCTTCGATTCGCGTGCCGAGCATTTCCTCGAGGCAGATCGCCTGGGCGCAAAGCTGGACCTCGTCGGCGCGGTGGGCCTTGGGCTTGCCCCGCTTGTATTCGACGGGCAGGATGCTGCCGTCGGGGTGGAATTCGACGACGTCGCACTGGCCGGAGAGACCGAGGGCTAGCGAGCGGACGGCCATGCCGCGGGTGATGCGGACGCCGACGCGGGTTTCGTCGGGGCCTTCGTGGGCTTTTTCGTGCAAGACGCGCCCCTCGGCAGTGAAACGGTTCTCCGCCCAGGCCTGCTCCACATGGATCAAGGCGGACTGGCGCGGGCAGTAGAGCCAGTGCTGCAGGGCCGAGAGGGGGAGGAGGCGGTCTTCGTCGGTGAGGGTTTTCGGGATCGCGGCCATCGAGAGGGTAGCGGTCGGGCTCGTTGTTGGAGAAGCTCTTGTTGGATGGAAGGGGTTTTTTTGGCGAGGATCCGAAGCGGATCGATTCCGGGCTTCTGCGCTGTTCCTCGTCATTCGCTTCGAGCAAGGGTTCGCTTCGTCACAGGGCGACGCGCTCCGCGAATCAGTCGAGCCGGAAGGGCTCCTCGAGCGGCGGGGGGGGGAGTTCGCGCCCGTAGCGTTCGAGGTATCGTTTCGTTTCCAGCGCGGTTTCCGCCATCCATGCCGCCCATGTCACTGGAGGTCCGGGACCTTCTACCAGCGGCACGTCCGACCGGGGAAGGTCGAGTTCGAGATCGCTCGGGAGGATGCGGGATGAGTTCAGTGTCGGCTTTGGGTCCATGGGCGCGTTATTCCGGGCTGGAGGGGGGGCGGATCGGATTGGAAAGGCGGCTCCATGCGCCCTCGCCACCGTAGCGGAGGATGAGTGCTTCCAACTCGGGTTCGTGGATGTCCAGATTGCACCGGCGGATCAGTTCGCTGACGTCGTCCCAATCTTGGGAAGCACGCTGCCGGGTGGGGCTGGTGGCTGCATTGAGCTTCAAGGCGATCATGTGCTTCGCCGCAGGGACCCGGAGACTGAGTCCTTCGGAGAAGGGATGCGTTTCAGCCGCGGCGCTGAGCTTCCCCCACGTGGAACGATCCACGAGCATGAGATCGATCCTCGGCAATGCGGATTCGTTGGAGGGGAAGAACTGCTCGAACGCCGCGGTGCCGTGACCGAAGCGGTAGCCAAGTGGCTCCAGCAGGTCTCTCCAGCGGAGACTGAGATCGGACGGAATCAAAAAATCGATGTCGCGGGTGAAGCGGGGAACACCGTAGACGATGACGGCGTGCCCTCCAATCACGAGGAACTCCTCAAGGCCCTTCCCCCGGGCGGCGCGAGCCACGGCGGCGAGGGCGGTCTGGAGCGGGTTGGCGGCTGGTTCTTCGCTCATCGTGGTTTCTCGGGGAAGCCTGTCGAAGTCAGCTTGGAGGTTCCAGACCTTTTCGCCATGCGGAGTATGGTTCGCAAAACGGTTGGGGGCTCGCAAGTGCGAATCGGACTTCGCGCGATGGCGTTCGGGATCGCGGTCATGAAGCTGGGAGCCGAGGCGTTCGCAAACTCAAAGCGAAGCGCCGGGTGGCTGCATTCGGTTTTATTTGCTAGGCATACGGATCGGGTGGCCAACCTTCGGGAAACCGACCGTAGACGGACTGGTAGGCCCGCACCACTTCCGGCGGCTCCTTGGTCCTCGCTTCGCGCATCGCCTCGCGGGCGGACTGGTCGAGTTCGCGCTGCATTCGCCGGGTTTTGGCAGCGCGCTCCTTGCGCTGCTGCTCTTTGGCGAAGGCCTCGGAGGGATCGTAGTCGCCGGGTTTCTCGTCGGTCTCGACCGCTCCGAAATCGATGAGGTGGATGCGGGGGAAGGCGTAGCGCCAATCGCCTCCGACGGCGCGGATTCTGCGGAAGATCAGCTCGTAGACCGGAGTCAGGTCCGCCCGGCCGCGGATCCAGCAAGTCCCCATGTAGAAGCGTAGGTAGTCGCAACGGTCCCAGGCGCCCCAGGCTTCGTCGCGGCCCTCGTCCGTCGTCCACGGCGACGCCTCGAAAAAGTCGGCGATCATCCCGCCGCTGCCGCGGAAGGAGCCGAGGTCCACGCAGCGTGCGTCGGCGGCGATCACGTCGTGGTTGTCCGAAAACACGTCCCACAGGCAAAGCCCGATCAGCTCGGCCGGCTCTTCCATGGAGGCTTCGGGCCGGAGCGGCGGCTGTTCGCGAGGGTATTTCGCGAGGTACTCCTCCAGGGTCCGGCACTCCTCGAGGGCCTGGCGATCTTCCGAATCTGCCCCGTCACCCTCCGTCTCGGCTTTGCGGTGTCGGAGGAGATCGCGGAGGTTCCTGGAGAAGGCTTGATGCTCCTCGAAGCGGCGCTCGGCCGAGGGATGGAGGCAGGCGAAAAGCGGGGAGCGCTCCCAGCCCTCGGGGCACAGCTCGGCAACGACGCGCGGCTCCTGGACACCCTCGGGGAAGAGGGAGCGGAGGAAGTCGAAGCATTCCGCGTCGCTGAGGTCGGGCATTGGTCGGGAGAGGGGCTGGTTTGAAATGCGGGATGACCAGCTTGCCGAACGGCCTCCTGATCGACGAGCGGGCTGGCCGGAGTTTCAGTGGAAAGGGTTGACCACGCGGACGCCGCCGTAGTCCTGCCCGTCGTTGAGGTCTTCGGTGTAGAGGATC
>SLGN01000095.1 GCA_007123695.1 Verrucomicrobiales bacterium | reverse complement strand
GGTCGAGACGCTGCTGCGCGGCCCCTCCGTCTCCTGCGACCTGCGCCTCGAGGAGGATCGCTTCGACAGTCCGCGCTATGCGCGCGAGGGGCAAAGCGGGACGCTGCGCAGCGCCCTCGCCGAAGAGGCCGTGCCCGCCATCGCCGAGGGGCTGATGGCGGCCCGACCCTTCCTCGGGCCCTCCCATCTCGCCCGCGTCTTTTCCGAACTGGTCGAGCGGCACGGCGGCCTCCCCGACCACCACAACGACGCCGAAGCCGAAGAGCCCTTCGCCCGGCTTTTCAACACGACCACCCTGTCGAGCCGGCATTTCCGCATCTACACCGCCGCCGAGGTCTACCACCACCGCACCGGCGAAGTCGTCGGCCGGGTCCGCCGCGTCCACGAGGTCTTCCTGCGCCCCCTGCGCGGACCCGACGGCGCCATCCGGCGGGTGTGGGCCGAGACCGTCTCGTCGCGCACCCTTTGAGCCCACCCCCAGCACCTGCATGAAGCCGCCTCCGTTCCTCGCCGCCGCCTTTGCCGCCTTTGCCGCCGCGATTTTCGCCGCGGCTCCGCTGTCCGCCCAGGAGACGGCGGCGCCCCAGGCCGGCTTCGTCAACATCCTGAACCTCGTCGCCCTCCCCGGACCGACCCGCATTGACTTCGGCGGCTTCGGCCTCGCCGGAGGCGGTCCCGTGCCCCCGGGCGAGGGTTCGGGAATTCTCGCCATCGTGCCCGGGGCCCACACCTTCACTTTGGAGAATCCCGACGCCAAGCCCTCCCGCGTCTCCGGCGCGGTGCAGGTCGAGAACGGACGCACCCTTGCGGTGATCTGCTACGACGAGATCCGGGAGCGCGGCGACGGAAGCCGCGAGGTCCGCCTGCGCTACACCGTTCTCGTCGAGGCCGACGAGGCTGCGGGACCGCGCCTCAGCCTGGTTTCCCTGCTGGGCGAGCCCCTCGTCGGCGTCGAAGTTTCCCGGATTCCCGTGACCCTCGTTCCGCGCGAGGCCCACCGCATGCCCCTCGCCGTCGGCGACGAAGTCCGCATCACCCGCCGGGGCGGCCTGCTTGCCGAATTCGAGGTCGACAAGCCCGTCCACTACCTCGGCTTCCTCTTCGAGAACCCAAAGAGCGGAGAGGTCGAGCTTTCCCTGATCCTCAACGAGAAGCTCGAATACCAGCCGCCCCTCGACCCCGACGAGGACGGGGAAGCCGGGGAAGCCGGGGAAGCCGGGGAAGCCGGGGAAGCCGGGGAAGCCGGGGAAGACCGGGACTGAGTCACCCTTACCGTTTGCGGAAAACGAGGAAATAGTTCTCCTCGAAGAGATCGAGTTCTTCGACGAATTCGAAGCCGGAGGCCTCGATTTCCTCGCGGAAGACCTCTTTGCCCGCGCGGACGTGGTCGAGGATCCAATCCGAGCTTTTTCCCTCGATGCGTTCGAAGTCGATCATGGCGACGCGGCCGCCCGGCTTCAGGGCTTTGGCGATCGAGGCCATGGTGCGGTAGGGAGTCGCGAAGTGGTGGTAGGTGTCGCAGAGAAAGACGAGATCGACCGAGCCGGGCGGCAGCTTGACGTCGTCGGGCGCGCAGACGACGCCCTCGACGTTTTTCAGGCCGCGGGCATGGCTCGACATCACGGTGTGGTCGACGAAGGCTTTGGCGATGTCGACGGCGTAGACCCTGCCGGAAGGCCCGACCCGAGCGGCGATGAGCCGGGTGAAGAGCCCGGTGCCGGCGCCGACGTCGGCCACCGCCATGCCGGGCTCGAGGCCGAGCTTTTCCACGATGAGTTCGCGGTTGTCGTAGACCTCCCGGCCCTCCTTTTCGAAGCGCTCGACATACTCGGTCGGCTTGGGGTCCTGGAAGCTGTCGTTGATGCCGGGGTTGACGCTCTCGTCCTGGGCGGTCCCGGGCAGAGTGAGGACGAAGGAAAGAAGGACGGCAAGGGCAAGGCGGGCGGAGCTGGCGGGATTCATCGGATGGTGGGTGAGCGGGGACGCAGATCAGGGCACGGGAATGTCGACGCGGATGGCGCCGCGGAGTTCGCCGAGCGAGTAGCCGGTCGCGGCATCGTCGGGATAGAGCTGCGCGAGGGTCTCGCGGAGTTCTTCGGGGAAGCCTGCGGGGTCGCCGTGGCATTTCAAGCAAAGTTCCTGCACGATGAGGGGGCGGTAGTAGCGGGCCGCGCCCTCCTCGCGCCGGATCTCGGCCACGGGCGGTTGGGAGGCGACCATCGCCTCGAGCACGGCGCGGTCGGTGTCGTCGGGCTCGTTGGCGGGATTGCGCGGCCGCAGGGTGGTGCGCCGCACGGACACGCCTTCGTGGTCCTGGCCGGCGGCTTCGGTCAGGGGCATGGCAACGCCTTGGCAAAGGGTCACTGCGGCGACGGGGCCCCCGGCTTCGAGCGCGGCCTTCAGTTGCGTGCCGAGGCTGTCCATGAGGGCTTGGGAGACGGTGCCGCCGATCTCGGCGAGGGCCGCGTCGTCGGGAGCTGCTCCGCCATCGGAGGGGGGCGCGGCCCCGAGGTCGGGCGTCCTTTCGCAGGAGGCCAGCGGCAGCAGGGCGAGGGCGGCCGCAACGAGCGGGGCGGCGATCCGGAGGCGGAAGAATGGCGTTGTCATCGAAGGGTTTGGACGAGGGAGTTCAAGGATTCTTTCGCCCAAAGCGGGATTTCCCGGAAAATCCCTTCGAAGGGCGTTCCTGCCGAAAGGCTGGACCCGGCCGACGCTGCGCTCTATTCTTCCGAAAACACTCCCCCGACCATGACTGCCGCCATTCGCCGAAGCCGCCCGCGCCACCGGGCCTGTGTCCTCCTCTCCCTTTTCGCCGCCGCCCTGTTCGCCCTGCCAGGCTCTGGTGCGGCGGAACCGCTCTTCGAAACGAGCGAAGTCTTCCCGCCCGGCATGGGAGGGGTCGCCCACTACCGCATCCCCGGCATCGTCGTGACCCCCGCAGGCACCGTGCTCGCCTACTGCGAGGCGCGACGGAAGGACCGCAAGGATTGGGGCGAAATCGAAATCCACCTGCGCCGCTCCCTCGACGGAGGCCGCACCTGGGAGCCGGCCCGGCACATCGCCCACCACGGCCCCCGCATCGAGGGCAATCCGCGCAAGCGCGACGAAGAGGGCGCCCGCGAGCAGACGGTGAACAACCCTGTCGCCATCGTAGAGCGCGGCGGCGCCGTCGAGTTTCTCTACTGCGTGAACTACGCCCGCTGCTTCTCGATGCGCAGCGACGACGAGGGCCTGACCTGGAGCGAGCCGGTCGAAATCACCGCCGCCTTCGAGCCCTTCCGCGAGCGCTACGATTGGAAAGTCATCGCCACGGGTCCCGGGCACGGCGTCCAGATGCGGAGCGGGCGCCTCGTCGTCCCGATCTGGCTCGCCTACGGCGGCGTCGGCGACCATGGGCCCGCCGCCGCCGGCACCCTCTACAGCGACGACCGCGGCCGCACCTGGCAGGCCGGGGACATCGCCGTGCCCAACGAGGGCGAATTCAACTCGCCCAACGAAACGATGGTCGCCGAACGTTCCGACGGCGGAGTCCTCCTCGTGACCCGCAGCGTTTCCAAGGCCAACCGCAAGATCGTCACCGTCAGCGCCGACGGTGCCACCGGATGGAGCCGCCCCCGCTTCCATCCCGAGCTGCGCGAGCCGGTCTGCATGGCCGGGATCGTCGCCCATCCCTCGAGCCCCGGAACCCTGATCTTCTCCAATCCCGACACTGTCGCCCTCGACGGGGACGGAAACGAAATCCCCGGCGGTCGCGGGAAACGGCGCAACCTCAGCATCAAGCTCAGCCGCGACGACGGCGAAACCTGGCCGGTGAACAAGGTGCTCGAGCCCGGGCCCAGCGCCTACAGCGACCTCGCCGTGCTGCCCGACGGCACCGTGCTCTGTCTCTACGAGGACGGCGAATCCATCTCCTGCGCCCGCTTCGACCTCGCTTGGATCGAGTCGGCGGACCGCTGAGGGTCCGCAAAGCGGCCGGGGGAACGGGCTCGCCAAGGCCGGGTCCTTCGCGTAGCGTGGACCTTTGCCCGAGAAATAACCCCGCCCATGATCCGATCCTCCCTGCTCCTTCTCGCCCTCGCTTGCGCGGCCCCCGCCGCCGGGGACCTTGTCTACGACGGTCCTCTCGCCCCCCATCTCGGCGAGCCATCGCTGGAGGTCCAGCCGCTCTTCGAATCGGAGCGCTTCCCCAACATCGTCGCGACCAAGGGCGGCGCCCTCGTCGCCACCTTCGGCAACAAGAGGGTCCGGGTCCGCCGCAGCGAAGACGGAGGCCGCAGTTGGGGCCCCGAGATCGTCGTCGCCGATCCCGGCTTCCACGGAGGCGGGACCACCGTCGACGAGCGCAGCGGCGACCTTCTCGTCTTCGTCGAGGAAGCGCATCCGCCGGCCCCGTTGACCCTCTACCGCAGCCGCGACGAGGGGCTCTCGTGGGCGCCCGACGAAGGCACCGAGATCGCGCCGGATTCCCATGGGCACCTGCCCTCGATGCACATGAACGAAAAGGGCGTGACCCTGCTGCGCGGTCCCCATGCCGGGAGGCTGCTGCGGCCGACGCGCTACTACGGCACCAAGAACTCGCGCGAGGAATGGCCCAACCACTACACCAACGCCATCTACAGCGACGACGGCGGCCGCACCTGGCAGACGAGCGAGCCCTTTCCCGAAAACGGCACCGGCGAGGCCGCCCTTGCGGAACTCGCCGATGGGCGGATCTACTACAATTCGCGCGTCCACTGGCAGGAGCGCCCGCAGAACACCCGCCGCCGCCATGCCTTCAGCGACGACGGGGGGCGGAGTTGGAGCGGATTCGCCGTCGTCGAAATCCTGCCCGACGGCACCCAGGACCGGTCCTACGGACTCATGGGCGGTCTCGACCGTCTGCCCGTCGAGGGGCGGGACATCCTCGTCTTCAGCAACATCGACACCGAGGGCTCCGACCGCGAGCGCGGCACGGTGTGGGCCAGCTTCGACGGAGGCCGGACCTGGCCGGTGAAGCGTCTCGTCGAGGAGGGTCGCTTCGCCTACTCCGCGCTCGTCGCCGGGCGGCCCGGCACCGCGGGCGAGGGATGGATCTACCTCCACTACGAGGGAGGTCGGGAAAAAACGGCGTCCTCCATCGCCCGCTTCAACCTCGCTTGGATCCTCGCGGGCGAAGGCACCGGCGACGGCTCCGTGCCCGATTGGGTACGGCCCTGACTTCCGGCGGCGGAATACGCTGGCAGGCCCGCCCCCCCTGCATCCTCCCCCTTCTCAATAGTCGGTGAGGGTCTTCGGAGGGATGGCGACACGCAGGGCGTTGAGCACGGCGAGAATGTCGATGAACTCCTGCGCGATGGCTCCGGCGACGGGGGGCAGGTGGCCCGCAGCGGCAAAGCCCATTCCGACCACGCTCAGCACCATCCCGCCGACGGCGCTCTGCAGGGCGATGCGGCGCATGCGGCGGCCGATGTGGATGAGCTCGTCGAGCCTCCGCAGCGAGCTGTCCATCACGACGGCCCCGGCGGCCTTGGCGGTGACGTCGCTGTCGTGCCCGAAGGCGATCCCGACGGTGGCGGCGGCGAGGGCGGGGGCGTCGTTGATCCCGTCGCCCACGTAGAGGGTGCGGTGGGCGGCGGTCTCCTCGCGGACGATGGCGAGCTTTTCTTCCGGGCTCTTGCCGGCGTGCACCGTCTCGATGCCGACCCGCGCGGCGAGGTAGTCTGCTTCGGACTGGCGGTCTCCCGACAGCAGCATGGCGCGTCCGATGCGGTGCTTTCCGCCGAGGTGGCGGATGAACTCGATTCCCTCGGTCCGGGGGGCGTCGCGGAAGCGGAAGGTGGCCGCATAGCGTCCGTCGAGGACGACGACGCACTCGAGCCCGGCGGTGGTTTCGGGCAGCAGGGCCGCTTCCTCGGGCAGGAGCCGGGCGAGCCGACGGCGGCTCGTGACGAGGAGGTCGTGCCCCGCAATTTTGGCCGCGAGACCCTCGCCGGGACGCTCGGCTATCTCGTCGGCGGGCGGCGGCTCTCCGCCGAGCGCCCGTGCGGCCTCGAGGACGGCGGCGGAGAGCGGATGCTTCGAGTAGAGCTCGGCGCCGGCGACGAGCCGCAGGACTTCGTCGGGATGGAAACCGGGGGCCGTGTCCCGGTCGACGAGCGCGGGCCGACCGTAGGTGAGGGTGCCGGTTTTGTCGAAGATGACGGAGCGGCAGGTGTCGATGGTCTCGAGGATGGTGGGATCGCGCACGACGATGGACCGCTTTGCCGCGAGCGAGATCGAGCCGATGATCGTGACCGGGATCGCGATGAGGAGGGGGCAGGGAGTGGCCACGACGAGCACGGCGAGGAAGCGCACCGGATCCCCGCTCGCAGCCCAGGCGAGCAGGGCGACGGCGACGGCGAAGGGCGTGTACCAGGCGCCGAGGCGGTCGGCGAGACGGCGCATCCGGGGGCGGCGCTCATCGGAATCGCGCATCACTTCCATGATCTTCGCGTAGCGGGAATCGACGGCGAGGCGGTCCGCCCGGATCGTGAGCGGCTTCTCGCCGTTGAGGGCTCCGGAAATCACGGTGGCGCCCGGGGTCTTCGAAACGAGGTAGGGCTCCCCAGTGAGGTAGGATTCGTCCATCGTCCCGCGCCCCCCGACCACGGTGCCATCGACCGGACAGATTTCGTGCGGCAGGATCTCGAGCAGATCGCCGACCGCGACCTCGTCGAGAGCGATGTCCTCGAAGGACGCGCCGCTGCGGCGGTGCGCCACGGAAGGCATCCGGGCGGAGAGGGCCTTGAGCGCAGAAGAGGCTCCGCCGACGGCGTAGGCCTCGAGCGCCGCTCCCCCCGAGAGCATCAGCACAACGATGACGCCGGCGAGGTATTCGCCGAGCAGGACCGAGGTGACGATGGAGACTCCCGCGAGCAGATCCGAACCGAACTCCCGGCGCCAGAGATTTCCGAGCAATCCCCAGAGCAGGGGCGCGCCGCCGAAGACGTAGGCCGCCCAGAGGGGCGCATCGGAGGCGGGTCCGCGCAGCCCCGCTCCGTAGCGCAGGGCGAGGTGCGCCAGGATCGCGAGCAGGGACAGCGCGGCGACGAGGAGCTGGCGTCGCTCGGCGGGCGCGGTCAGGCGGTCGTCGGTCATGTCGCGGGGGCAGCATCGACCCGGTATTGCGCTTGGCAAGTCTTTCGGCGCGGGGAAACGGGGATGTTCGGGCCGTTTTGCTTTTCGCTTTGCGATGGGGCTGGGGGCGGTATAGTCCCGCAGCCATGCCCGAGGCCCAACCGACCAGAGCCCCGAGATCGATCGAGCAGGATGCCGAAGCCATTCTGCACGTGGGCCAGTTGCTTTCCGTCGACGTCGATCCGAGCAACGCCCGGCAGGCGATCAACACCTACTCCCGGGCCGGGGCCGAGCCCCTCGAGAGGCTCGCGGCGTCGGCAAACGCCTGCGGCCTGCGCATTACCCCGGTGCGGATGTCCGTCGCCGATGCCGTCTGGGTCGCCGATTCGAACCAGCCCATCCTCGCGACCACTTCGGAGGGAAAATGGATCGTGATCCGGCGGCACGGCTACTTCCTGGCGCGGGTCAGCTATCCCGAAAGCCCTTTCGAGACCGACACGATGGGTCGGCACGATTTGGCCTGTCTTCTCGGCGCGCGCAACGCCAAGGAACCCGTCGATCTGGGTCTGGTCGTGCCGGCGAAGCCGATGGACGTTCTCGGCGACGCGCATCACTTCGGTGCCGCAGCGCAGCACGGAGGCGGCGGGCACGGACATGGAGGCGGAAATGGGCACGGGCATGGGCATGGGCACGGAAATGGACACGGAAATGGACACGGGATGCATCCGATCCGGCGCTTCATCGCCCTGATGCGCCCCGAGACCTGGGACATCGCCGTGATCGTGGTCTACAGCATGATCACGGGACTGCTCTATCTCGCCCTGCCGCTCGCGATCAACGCGCTTGTCAGCAACATCGCCTTCGGCACGGCGAGCGGCCCCTTCCAGCAGGCGCTGCTGGTGCTGGGGATCGTGCTTTTCATCTGCCTCGCTCTCGGCGCCGTCTTCACCACGCTGCAAACCTACATGGCCGAGGTGATTCAGCGCCGCCTCTTCGTGCGGCTGACTTCGGACCTCGCCTACCGCCTGCCCCGGGTCGATGCCCGGGCCATCGACGGAGTCCACGCTCCCGAGCTGGTCAACCGCTTCCTCGACGTGGTGACGATGCAGAAGAGCACGGCGCTGATCCTCCTCACCGGGGTGAACCTCGTGCTCAACACCTTCATCGGGCTGACCGTTCTCGCCTTCTACCACCCTTTCCTCCTGACCTTCAGCATCCTGTTGCTGATGGCGCTGGCCTTCATCATCCTCGTCCTCGGCCGCGGCGCCATCGGCACCAGCATCGGAGAGAGCCACTGCAAGTATCACGTGATCGCCTGGCTCGAGGAGCTGGCCCGCTGCCCCCGCCTCTTCAAGGGGCCGGGCGGCTACGACCTCTCGTGCGCGCGTGCCGACGAACTGGCCCGCGCCTATCTGCGCGCGCGGCGTGCGCATTTCCGCATCCTCATCCGCCAAGTCGGTGCCCTGCTGGCGGTCCAGGCGGTCGCGAGCGCCGTACTCCTCACGGCGGGCGGCTGGCTCGTGATCCAGCAGGAACTCACCCTCGGCCAGCTCGTGGCCGCCGAGATCATCGTCAGCACCATCGTGGGATCGATCGCCAAGCTGGGCAAGCAGTTTGAGTCCTGGTACGACACGATGGCCTCGGTGGACAAGATCGGACACCTCATCGACCTCGACACGGAGCGCGAAAACGGCGACCTGCCTCCGCCGGACACGGGACGCGGCATGGAGATCGAGGCCATCGATCTCGGCTTTTCGTACCACGACGGGCCCCATCTCTTCGACGGGCTGAACTTCCGGATCGAGGCAGGGGATCGCGTCGCCCTCTTCGGCTCGCAGGGCAGCGGCATCAGCTCGATGCTCGACCTGCTCCACGGACTCCGGGCACCGACATCGGGCGCGATCTTCCTCGACGGGCACGACATCCGCGGTTGGCGTCTGGAATCCTTGCGCGAGCGGGCCATGCTGCTGCGCAGCACCGACATCGTCAGCGGCACCATCGCCGAGAACCTGAGGCTAGGCCGCGTCGAGACATCGGTGGCGGAGCTGCACGGGGCCCTGGAGCGGACCGGCATCCTCCGCCGCATCCTCGACTTGCCCGAGGGCCTCCACACGAATCTGCTCGCGGGCGGACTGCCCCTCTCGAGCCGGGAGCGCATCCGCCTGCTCTTCGCACGCGCCCTTCTCGCATCGCCGAGCCTTCTCCTCGTCGACGAAGTCCTCGACGGGCTCGACAAGCCTTCCCGCGAGGAGCTCGCCGCCCTCGTCACCGACCCTGGCCAAAGCTGGACCGCGATCGTCTCGACGCGCGACGAGGCAGTGGTGCAGCTGATGCAAGGCTCCATCTCGCTGAAGCCGCCCACCCAAGGAAAATCCGGCCACCACCACGGCTGAACCCTCCACCGACATGAGTCACGCCAGCGAAGCCATCGCCCCGCCGCTGAAAAAGCAGGACATCCTCAAGGGCCGTCTTCCCGCCCTCGCCATGACCGGGGCCACCCGCATCCCGCGGATTCTGGCACGCTTCCTCGCGACCTTTTTCGGGCTGCTCATTCCCTCGATCGCCTTCCTGCCCTGGCAGCAGTTCATCGGCGGCACCGGGCGGGTCATCGCCTTCGACCCCCTTGACCGCAGGATCAATGTCGAGGCGCCTGTGGCGGGCCGGGTGCGCAAGCTCCACATCGTGGAGAACCAACGCGTGCGGAAGGGCGAGATCCTCTTGGAGATCCAGGACAACGACCCCGAACTCGCCCGCAACTTGCAGCTGCAGCGCGACGCCGCAGTAGCCCGGCGGGCGGCGGCGAACCAGCGCATCGAGGATCTCGGCGCCCAGATCGAGCAGCTCGAGCGGGCCAAGACCCAAGCCATCGATTCGGCCCGGCAGCGCGTCATCGCCGAAGAGTTCGCGCTGGAGACCAACCGCATCCAATACGAGCGCGTGCAGCGGCTGCTCAAGTCGGGGCTGGTCTCTCAGCGCGACTACGAGCTGGCGAAGCTCGCCATCGACAGCTCCGTCGCGAGCCTTCAGTCGGCGAAGGCCACTCTCGAACGCACCACCGAGGAGGCCGATGCCACCATCTCCAGTACGCGCGCGAGCCGCGGCAGCGCCCAGGCCGAACTTGCCGCCGCCGACCGCGAGATCAACATGCTGGAGAGCCAGATCAACTCGGCGCAGCAGCAGACCATCGAATCGCCCCGCGACGGAATCGTCTTCAGCGTGGCAGTGACCGACGGCACCTTCCTGCGGCCCGGTTCGCCAATCTGCATCATCATTCCCGAGACGGAAAGCCGCTTCGTAGAGATGTGGGTCAAGGGCATGGACATGCCCCTGATCCGGGCGCGGCACGAACTCGAGGACGGAACGGTCGTGCCGGGGAGCCTGGCGAGACTCCAGTTCGAAGGCTGGCCCGCGATCCAGTTCATGGGCTGGCCCAGCGTCGCGATCGGCACCTTCGGCGGCGAGGTCGTCTTCATCGATCCGACCGACGACGGCTACGGTCGTTTCCGCATCGTCGTCGCTCCGAAGCCCGATGTGATCGAGCGGCGCGGCACCGTGCGCGTCGAGGAATGGCCGGGCAACCGCTTCCTGCGCCAGGGGGTGCGTGCGAAAGGGTGGGTGCTGCTCGAGCAAGTTCCCCTGTGGAAGGAGATCTGGCGGCAGCTCAACGGATTCCCGCCGGTCGTCTCGATGGACGAACCCGGCAAGGACGGCAAGGGCGGTCTCCCGGCGGAACGGCAGAAGTAAGAATGAGGCATTTTCTCCGGCTACTTGCGGTCGTCGCGCTGGTTCCGACCGCGGTCGGCGCCGACCCCCTGCTGCTGGAGCATGTGATTTCCTCGGTGCGCGAGCGCTTCCCGCCCTATCTCGCAGCCCTCATTCAGCAGGACATGATGAACGGGCGCGCCACCCAGGCGCTCGGGTCCTTCGACACCCGGCTCGGGATCGACGGCAATCTCCGTCCCGCCGGGTTCTACGACAGTCCCTCGGCCCTGGCCCTGGTCGAGCAGCCGCTGACGCAATGGGGGGGCTCGGTCTACGGCGGCTACCGCACCAGCGGCCAGAACCTCGCCCCCTACGACAAGAACCGCACTCCGCCGGACGGCCAGGCCATCATCGGATTCCGCCTGCCCCTGCTCCGCGACGGAGCCTTCGACAAGCGCCGCGCCGATCTTTTCAAGGCCCGGATCGACCAGGAACTCGCCGACCCGCTCATCCTGCGGCAGCATATCGACTTCATCCGGGCCTCGACGGTGGCCTACTTCAACTGGCTCGCCGCGGCCTACCGCCTCGGACTCGCCGAACAGTTGCTCGAAGTGGCGATGGAACGCGGCGACGCCATCGCCGAGATGGTCGCGGACGGCTTCCAGGCCGCTATCGTAGAGGTGGACAACCAGCGTCTCATCGTCCAGCGCGAGCTGGGCGTGGTCTCGGCCCGCCGGACACCAGAGGCCGCCTCCATCGAGCTGCCCCTCTTCCTCCGCGACGGCGACGACCAGCCCATCCGGGCCGAGCGCGACCAGGCTCCGCCACAGTTTCCGCCGCTGGAGGCGCCGGCCCAGGCCCAGCTCAACGTCGATCTCGCCAAGGCGACCATGCTGCGGCCCGAAATCAAACAGATCGAACTGCTCATGGAAAAGGCCGGCATCGACCGGCGCCTCGCCCGCAACAACATGATGCCCAATCTCGATCTCGCCGTCGAGGCCGCCAACGCCGGAACCGCCGCAGCCCGGGCCACCCGCGACATCGAGCAGAACGAAGTCCAGGCAGGCATCATCTTCCGTCTGCCCCTGCAGCGGCGCGAGGCGAAGGGACGCGTCGAGCAGTCCGAAGCCGAGCTGCAGCAGCTCTTTCTCGACCACGAGTTCGCCCGAAATCAGATCGAGGCCTCGGTTCGAGACGCCGCCTCGGCCATCCAGGCGGCACGCGACCTGATCACCCAGACCGGACTCAACGTCGAGCTCGCCGTCCAATTGGAGGAAGCCGAGGCCGAGCGCTTCGAGCAGGGGGCGAGCGACCTCCTCGCCCTGCAGATCCGGGAAAAAGCCACCTTCGACGCCCGCCAGATCCAGGTCGAGGCCCTCGCCGACTTCTTCCGGGCGCGCGCGCTCTACCGCGCCGCCGTCGCCGCCGACGCCATTCCCGAAGGCGGCCAGTAGCGCCCGACCCGGGACTCTCGGCGCCGCGCCCGGGCGAAGTGGAATGGCGGTTTGCCAAGCCGCCATTTCCTCGCCATAGTGGTCTTCCTAGGAGATGGCATGATGGGAAAGCCCGTAGTTCAAGTCGAAGTGAAAAACGTCCTCGCGACCAGCGCCGGCTCGGCGGTGTTTCTCGGGAACGAGGAGAAGGTCTTTGTGATCTACGTGGACCATTCGGTGGGCTCGGCCATCAACATGTTCCTCCACGGCACGCCCAAGCCGCGTCCCCAGACCCACGACCTCTTCGCCGACGTCCTCACCGCCCTCGGGGCGCGCGTCGAGCGCGTCGTGATCAACGATTTTTCCGACACCGTCTTCTTCGCGAGGCTAATCGTCGTCGCCGAGAACGAACTCGACGAACGCAAGATCGTAGAGCTCGACGCCCGTCCCAGCGACAGCATCGCCCTCGCCGTCCAGGCCGAGGCGCCGATCTACGTCGCCGACCACGTCTGGGAATCGGTCGAGGACATGTCGGCCGTCCTCAAAAAGATGGAGGACGCCAACAGCGAATCCGACGAAGGCTTCGGCGGATTCTGACGCCCCGGCCTTCGCATCGCCTCCGGCAAATCCCGACCCAACCCCCATTCCTTTTTTGGTCCAGAGCCCAACCCGGTTCGTTTTCCGACTCAACCCTGTTTGCCCTTCGTCCAAACCCTGTCACGAAAACCTCCACCGCCACCCCCTCCCCATGAAACTCCGTCGCTTTCTCCTCGCCCTGCCCCTTGCCCTTGTCGCTTCGCTCGCGCATCCCGAACCGGCCATGGCCGATTCGTCTTCGCTCCAGATTCTGAAGTTCGAAGCGTCCTGGTGCGGCCCGTGCCGGAAGATGAAGCCCGTCTTCGAGTCGGTCGCGGCCAAGCACTCCGACGTGGCCTTCCGCAGCATCGACATCGACAAGGACAAGGCCTCCGCGGCCCGCTACAAAGTCGAGTTGCTCCCGACGGTGGTCGCGGTGAAGAACGGCCGCGAGGTCGGCCGCCTCGTCGGCTACCAGAACGCGGCGAAGCTCACCGGCTTCGTCAAGCGACACCGCTGAGCAGCCATCTAGGCGGCCGAGTCCTTCGATTGAAAGATCATGCACCGGTCGATGACGCAAGAGATGCCTGGGTAAAAGACTCGACTTGTTCCGAGGAGGCGCACCGGGCTCATGTTCGCAAACACTTTTGGCAAATCACAATTATTCTCCTGTCATTTAAACGCCATTTAAACGCGCAATGGACGAACAGGGGCTTTCCCTACCAGCGCACCCACAACGCCATTCTCGGGATGACCTTGCTGCGGAACGGAGTCAAGAGTCCCTGTGCGAGGAACACCAAGAATTTCACCGAAATTGGTTTCGAACGTTTGGTAAACCCCATCGACTCGGCGTGACGTCGATTCTCACCCGATCCTCGGTCTGCAGACGGGGGGCTCCGGTTTCGGGGATGTGGGCGGTCCCTTATCCGAGCATGATGCGCTCGGTGATGCGACGGATCTTCTCGGGGCCGAGTCCGGGGACGCGGTCGAGGTCGTCGAAGGTCTCGTAGGGCCGGTGCGCCACGAGAGTCTCGGCCATCTTCGGGCCGACTCCCGGCAGGGTCTGGAGTTCTTCGAGGGTGGCGTGGTTGAGATCGACGACGGGGCCGTCGGGTTCGCAGTAGTCGTGCTCGGACCATTCGTCCGAGTCCGTGTTTGAGTCGGTACTATCGCCCCCGTCCGCGTTCGCCGCGGTTTCCCCGTCCTCTTTTGGCGACGTCTCCGCATCTGCTCCCTCGCCTTCGCCGGAGGAAAGGTCTTCGGGTTCGGCGTGGTCGCTTTCGAGACCCGAGGCGGCATCGTGCCCGCCCTCCCCGTGGTGGGGGTCGTGGTAGTCGTGGTAGTGCGCGTCGTCGTGCCAGTAGTTGCCGTCCTCGTGCCAGCTCTCGTCGTGGTTGCCGGTCCCGTGGTCGGGGTGGTCGTGACCGGAATCGTGGTCGTGGTCGCCGTGCAGGCTGTCGCGGGCGACGTGGTCGTCGTCCTCGTGCAGGTGGGCGTGTTCGCGCTCGTATTGCTCGATCTCGGCGCGGTGCAGCTCGGCCTTTTCCTCTTCGGAGAGTTCCGAGGGCGGCGTGGCGTAGAGCCGCTCGAGGCGGGTCTGGCGCTTTCGCTCCTCGGCACGCTCCTTGCGCTCGCGTGCTTTTTCGAAGAGCGACGCGATGATCACGCAGACTTCGTAGAGCAGGATCATCGGGCCGGCGAGAAGACCGAGCGAGAGCACGTCGGGCGGAGTCAGGATCGCCGCGGCGACGACGATGAAGACCCAAGCGTAGTTGCGCGTGTCGCGCATGACCCGCGCGGTGAGCAGCTCGAGCTTCACCAGGATCGTCACGATGATGGGGAGCTGGAAGCTGATCCCGAAGACGATGACGAGGCGGGTGATGAAGTTGATGTATTCGCCGATTCGGTAGACGCTCTTGCCGCCCTTGGCCTCGACCAGCACCATGCGGTCGCGGCTCTCGTCGTAGCGCAGCGCGAAGTTCGCCCCCTCGGCAGTGGCGAGGCTCTGCCGCAGGTAGTCGCGAATTTCGGACTTCAGCTCGGGGGTCAGCACGGCCGGGGGCGGCGTCTCGCCCCCCTCCTCGGCCTTTTTCGCCTCTTCCTCGGCTTCTTTTGCCGCCTCGATGGCCTCTTTGCTGTCGGCGGGCGGCACCTTTTCGCCGTCGAAGCCGATCAGCGGCAGGGTCTCGAGCGGCTTCGCGAGGGCCGCTTTGGAAGGGTCGAGGTTCGAGATGCGCTCGTTCTCGAAGATGTAGAAGTAGCGCAGGGCCACCGGCACGGCGAAGAAGAAGGCGAAGCAGGCGCCGACGATGAAGAGCACGAAGCCGATCCCGACGCCGGGGATGACGGCACGCTTCTCCACCTCCCGCAGGCCCGGCAGGATGAACTGGAAGAGGAAGTAGACGGTGAAGGGGAAGGTGATGATGAGGCCGCTGTAGAAGGAGAGCTTCAGCATCAGCACGATGAACTCGGGCGGGCTCAGGGTGATGAGGTCGAGCTTGTCCCAGAGCACGCCGCCGCCGGGCAGGGAGGCCATCTTGACCTTCGCCGGCACTTGGATGAGTTCGAAGATCTGGGGGTGGAAAAGGAAGCAGAGGAAGGTCGAGATCGCGAGGGTGCCCCCGATCTTCATCAGGGTGTGGCGCAGGTCCTCGAGGTGGTCGAGAAAGGGCTTCTCATAGGGGTCGCAGCCGTCGTCCGCGCCCGGACGCATCCGCGCGGCTTCCTCGCGGGCGCGGAAGAGTTTTTGGAAGGCGGTCTTGAGGATCATGTCGGGAATCGCGGGTTCGTCCCGTCCGCCGGCGGATGCCGGATTGGCGGGTGCGAACCCTAGCCTCGATTTTCGATTCGGCAAAGACCGCAAGAATGGGTCGGCGATCGCGTCCCCGGCGGCGGCGTTACAGAAAAATCGTCGTTTTCGCGTCCGCACCGGCACTTGCAAGGATGCGAGGCGGCGGTAAAAAGTTCCCCATCGGCGGGACGGCGATCCGCGCCGACAAACAGCACACCAAGGAAGGAAGCAGAGAATGATCGGCTACGATGCGGACAAACGCGGGGCGGAGGACAACCGGCCCCTGCACACGGAAAAGATTCTTGCGGACCGCAAGATCTTCTTTCTCGACTTGAAAGAAAACGACCGCGGCCAGTTCGTGAAGATCACCGAGGACGTGCGCGGGCGCCGCGACACCATCATGGTGCCCGTCGAGTTCCTCGACGATTTCATCGACGCGCTGGAGAATATCCGCGAGGCCGCCGAGGACTAGGCACCGCCCCGCGACGGCAACTCCCTGCACGCTCCATGCGCAGCATGACTGGCTACGGGCGCGGCGAGGCCGCCGCCGGAGGCTGGCGCGTCGAGGTCGAACTGGTCGGCGTCAACCGCAGGCAGGTCGATGTCTCGGTGAGCCTTCCCGCCGCCCTCCTCGAGTTCGAGGGCGAGGCCCGCGCCCGCATCGCCGCCTCGGT
>SLGN01000674.1 GCA_007123695.1 Verrucomicrobiales bacterium | reverse complement strand
CGGACCGGGAGGAACTCGCGCCGCTGGACGAGAAGGGGCTGCTGGAGGTGCTGCCGCTGCTCTATGACGAGGAAACGGTCGAGGGAGCGCGGCAGGAGCTGAAGCGGGCCCGCGAGGCGGGGGACGGGCGCTGGCATGCGGAGATCTTGCAGCGCTACGAGCGGCGGCGGGGGAGCCTAGCTTGCTTCATGAAGGAGCTTAAGCTGCGGGTTAGCCTCTACATGAACAAGCGGCTGGGCCGGGAGGGCACGCTGTGGGAGCGACGCTACCACAGCGTGCTGATCGAGGACCGGGCGGAGGCGCTGCTGACGGTGGGTGCCTACATCGATCTGAATCCGGTGCGTGCGGGGATGGTCACTCGTCCGGAGGACTACCGCTGGTGCGGCTACGCGGAGGCGGTGGCGGGGGGCAAGCGCGGGACACAGGCGCGGCAAGGGCTCGCCCGGATGCTGGAGGAGTCGCGCAACGGGGGCGATCCGGCGCGAGGCTGGAAGGCGGTGTCGGCACGCTACCGTCTGCTGCTCTGCGAGGAGGGGCGCGCGGTGGCGGGGGACGAGCAGCTTGGCGAGCCGGGGCGGGCGGGTTTCACGGACGCCGAGGTGGAGGCGGTGCAGGCGAGCGGGGGAGAGCTGTCGGTGGCGGAGGCGCTGCGGCAGCGGGTGAGGCATTTCACCTGCGGGGCGGTGCTTGGGAGCGCGGAGTTCGTGGATGCGGTGTGCCAGCGGGAGAGCGGGGTGCGTCGAAAGGGTGCTCGAAGGTTGCGCGGGGCGGATTGGGGGGATCTGCGGGTGCTGCGGGACTCGCGGAAGCGGGGGGCGGACTCGCAGTCGGCCACGCCCTGTGATCTTCGGGAGCCTGCGCCACCAAGCCTTTGACCTTTATCCCGTCCGGGACGGTGTGGGCAAATCAACTGGCGAAGATGCCGCGATGGACGTGGCCTTCGTTCAAGTCGATGCGTTCGGGGCGGCCTTTGTGCATGTAGACGACTTCGGTGTGGTCGAGGCCGAGCATGGCCATCACGGTGGAGTGGATGTCGTGGACGTGCAGCCTGTCTTCGACGGCGTGGAGACCGAGTTCGTCGGTGGCGCCGATGGTCTGGCCGCCGCGTGCGCCGCCGCCGGCCATCCACATGGTGAAACCGGTGGGGTTGTGGTCGCGGCCGGCGCCTTTCTCGCTCATCGGGGTGCGGCCGAACTCGCCGCCCCACATCACGAGGGTGTCGTCGAGGAGACCGCGCTGCTTCAGGTCGCGGATGAGCCCGGCGATTGGCTTGTCGACGTTGCGGCAGAGGCGGCTGTGGTTTTCCTCGATCTTGGAATGGCTGTCCCAGCGGCTGCCGGCCCCGTGGAAGAGCTGGATGAAGCGAACCCCGCGCTCGACGAGGCGGCGGGCCATGAGGCACTGTCGGCCGTAGACTTCGGTCTCCTTGTCGTCGAGGCCGTAGAGGTTTTTGATGTGATCGGGTTCGCTGTCGAGGTCGATGGCTTCGGGGGCTTCGGCCTGCATGCGGAAGGCGAGCTCGTAGCTGCGGATGCGGGCCTCGAGCTCGGTGTTCGACTCGCGTCGGCCCTGGTGGCTGCGGTTGAGCTGGTTGATGAAATCGAGTTTGCTTCCCTGGCGCGCGTCGGAGACCTCGGCGGGGTTGTTGAGGTTGCTGATCGGCTCGGAGCTGTTCTCCAGGAGAATGCCTTGGTGCACGGCGGGCAGGAAGCCTGAGCCCCAGGTGCGCGATCCGTTCACCACCATGGAGTTGGAGTCCTTGATGACTACGAAGCCGGGCAGGCTTTCGTTCTCGGTGCCGAGCCCGTAGTCGATCCACGCGCCGAGCGAGGGGCGCCCGCCGAAGACGGAGCCGGTGTTCATCTGGCAGACGCCGCCGGCGTGGTTGATGCCATCGGAAACACAGGAGCGGATGACGCAGAGCTCGTCGGCGATCTTGCCGTGGTGGGGCAGCCAGTCGGAGATCCAGAGTCCGCTTTCACCGTGCTGCTTCCACTCGCGCTGGTCGGCGAGAAGCGGGGCGTTGTTTTCGCCCATGGCGAGCACCGGCTGTTCGAAGCTGTCGGGCAGGGGCTGGCCGTGGAGCTTGCGAAGAACCGGCTTCGGATCGAAGAGGTCGAGGTGGCTGGGGCCGCCTTCCATGAAGAGCCAGATGACGTTTTTCGCGCGACCGAGCCGGTGCGGGATCTTCGACGCGGAGGGGTTCGGCGCCGTGGAAGCGAGGAGGCGCTCGCCGGTGAGGGCGGAAAGGGCGACGGCTCCGAAGCCTGCTCCGGCGCGGCTGAGGAATTCGCGTCTCGAGCGGGGTTGGTCGATTCGATGGCAGGCGGTGGTCATGGCGGGGGGGGTGAAAGGTTTAGGGGTGAAGGGTGGGGACTGTTTGCAGGCGATGGTTCGCTGTCCACAGAGCCGTTGGCTCAGTGCAGGTAGAGGAATTCGTTGGAGTTGAAGAGGGCGTGGCAGAAGTCGGTGAGGGCGGTGAGGAGATCGGAGCTGGGGGAGGCGGCTTTGCCTTCGCGGACCCAGGCGGTCTTGGGGGCGGGCTCCTCGCCGTTGTCGCTGTCGAAGTTCCAGTCGAGGATGGCTCCTTCGGCTTTGTCTCCGTTCACGAGGAGCTGCTCGGCGGCGACGGCGCCGGGGCGGACGACGAGGCGGGCGAGCTGGCCGTCCCAAAGATGGCCGCGCTGGTCTCGCGCTCCGACGAGGGTGGGCACGTCGGGGGTGTTGGCGAGGCCGCCGACGATCTGGTGGGAGACGGTTTCGGTCTGCAGCGGAGAGTCGGGGTCGGAGAGGTCCTTGAGATAGAAGGTGACCTCGGCGTGGGTCGTCTTGTCGTCGGCCCGCGTCGCGTTGACGACGGCGGCGACGTAGGTGGGCGCGTTCAGCGGAAAGCGAAGGCCCGAGGGCACGACCTCGTAGACTTGCTCGTTCTGGAAGTCCCGTCCGATGAGCTGCATAATGAGGTTGCGGGGCGAGTAGCGCGATTTCTCGCTGGTGACGCCGAGGGTCCAGCCGGGGGTTTCGTTCGACCCGTTCCAGCGGCTGAAGAGGGTGTTCACCGAAGCGTCCTTGTGGATGTTGTCGAGGTTGGCGACGGCTTCGATGGTGAAGCCCTCGGTCGGAAGGGCGAGGTCGCGAACCTCGAGCTTCTCGAAGCGGCTCCCCGGCTGCAGCCAGAGGGCCTGCTTGCCGACGTCGATGCCGCCGGACTCTTTGAAGAGCTGAGTCGAGGGGCGCAGGCCGGTCTCGCCGGGATACTTGTCGTCGCTCGGTTTGGAGCTGTCGACGAGCTGGCGCTGCGCTTCGATGAAGGCGAGGGCGCCCTCGATCTCGGCGGTGAGGGCCTCGCGTCCGTAGGCGAGACGGTAGGCGGCGCGGATTTCATCGGCTCCGACTGCGCTCTTGCCTCCGAGGAGGCGCTTGGCAAAGGCGGCGGCGCGGTCCATCGGCCATTTGGCGTTGACGAGCTGGAGGGCCTGGGTCGGTGTGGTCGTGGAGAGGCGCTCGGGCGCGGAGGAGAAGCCCATCGGCAGGTCGAACTGCCCAAGCAGGGGATCCTGGGTGTTGCGGCGCTTCAGCACGTAGACGCTGCGGGAGGGGCTGTCGCCTTTCACGGAGGGCCCGCCTCCGGACTCGCGCAGCTCGCCGGAGACGACGAGCATGGCGTCGCGGATCTGCTCGGCGTCGAGCCGCTGCGAGGGGAAGCGCCAGAGAAGGCGGTTGTCGCTGTCGGCGAGCGTCTCGTCGGTAGTGGGCTCTCGGCGCGAGGTCTGGCGGTAGGTTGCGCTGGTGAGGATGAGGCGGTGCAGGGGCTTGACGCGCCAGCCCCCCTCGAGGAAGCGGGCGGTGAGCCAGTCGAAGAGCTCGGGGTGGCTCGGGGGCTCGCCGAGGCGCCCGAAGTCGTTCGGGGTGGCGACGAGGCCGGTGCCGAAGTGGCGCTGCCAGACGCGGTTGGCCATGACGCGGGCGGTGAAGGGGTTTTCCTCGCTCGCGATCCAGTCGGCGAGGGCGCTGCGGCGACCGGTGGTGCCGTATTCGGTCGGACGGATCTCGGGCTGTTCGCCGCCGAGGATGGTGAGGAAGGCCGGCTCGATCACGACGGAGGCGGTGCGGGTCTTCATCTTCGTCTCGGCGGGGAAGGGCTTGATGTCGGTGGCGACGAAGGCGCCGGGCAGGGGCTCGGGCTTCAGCTCGTCGTGCTTTTTGAGATCCTCGAGGAGCTGCTGGCGACGAAGGAAGCGCTCGCCCTCTTTGCCGCCGAGGGCGCTCTCCCAGTTGAGGCGACGGTAGTCGTTGTCGACCTGGCGCTGCACGAGGGCGACGACCTGCTCTTCGTAGGCGCTGCGCTTGTCTTGGGGCTTCCAGTACATCGCTTGGACGCTCTCGGGAAATTTCACAACGGCCCGCTCGCGGGTACGGTCGAGGTGCGGCTGCTCAAGCTCGGCGAGTTCGGCGAGGATGTCGTCGGCGGCGGCTTCCCACGCGGCGGTGCGGCGGTCGTGGTCCTCGCGTTGCTCGGGAGTGGCGAGGGTCGCGTCTTCGGGCCACCACGCGGTGTTGAGGAAGGCCTGCAGGGCGAAGTAGTCCTTTTGCAGGATGGGGTCGAACTTGTGGTCGTGGCATTCGGCGCAGCCCGCCCCGAGGCCGAGGAAGGCCTCGCTGGTGACGTTGGTCATCTCCGTCATGATCAGTTCCCATTGCATCTCGGAGTTGCGCTGGTTCCACTCGTAGACGCCGTGGCGGAGGAAGGCGGTGGCGACGAGGGTGTCGGGGTCGTCGG
>SLGN01000013.1 GCA_007123695.1 Verrucomicrobiales bacterium | reverse complement strand
TGATCTCCTCGAAATCGGGGAGAAGCTTGTAGCGGTTCGACGGGGTGATTGGTCGGAAGGATTTCAGTCCCATGGCTCTAGGCGGGTGGGTCGCGCGGGGCGACGGTTAGACGAATTCGATGGCTTCCCCCTCGGCGAGGCGGACGAAGGCCTTTTTCCAGTTCTTGGTGCGGCCGAAGTCGGCGCGGCGCTCGCGCTTCTTCTTGCCGCGGTAGTTGGCGGTGCGGACGTCGGCGACCTTCTTGCCGAAAAGCTTCTCGACCGCTTCCTTGATCTCCAGTTTGTTGGCGCGGCGGTCCACCTTGAAGACGTATTCGTTGTTCGTCTCGGTGAGCAGCGTCGCCTTTTCGCTAAGCTGGATCGTTTCAATGACTTGGAAGATGTCCTTCATATCCTGTAGTCTTTCCTCGGCTTCAGTTGGCGGTGCGGGCCGCGAGGGTGGGGAGCGCCGACTCGACGACGACGATCTTGGTGTAGTGGAGAATCTGCTCGGTGTTGACCTCGTGCCCGGAAATGAGCTGGGCCGAGGCGCAGTTGCGGGCCGCGCGCTTGGTCTCCTCGGAGAAAGCATCGGACACGACGAGAACGCGGCGCACCTCTCCGGCGAGCCCGAGCACCTCGGCGACGAAGGTCTTGGTCTTGCCGTCGGCGACCTCGAAGGAGGGGACGGTGAGAACATCGCCGGCCTCGATGCGGGCGGTGAGGGCCTTGGAGAAGGCAAGCCGCTTGGTGGCGCGGTTGACTTTCTTCGAGTAGTCGCGCGGTCGGGGCCCGAAGGCGACCCCGCCCCCGCAGTGGTGGGGAGGGTTGTTGCCGCCCTGGCGGGCGCGACCGGTCCCCTTCTGCCGAAAGGGCTTCTTGCCGGTGCCGGAGACCTCTCCGCGTGTCTTGGTGTTGGCCGATCCGCTGCGGCGGTTGGCCTGCATCGCGACGATGACGTCGTGGACGGCCTGGCGACCGCGTTCGGCGTCTTCGACGAGGGTGAGGTTGGCGCCCTTGGCGTCTTCTAGATTGAGAGTTTTCGCTGCCATCTTGGTGCTTCCTTTCAAGGTGTGGGCTTATTGCCGCTGCCGTTCAGCCCTCGCCGCCTTCGGAGGCGGGAGCGGCGTCGGCGGAGAGGTCCCGCACGGGGGCTTCCTTCTTCTTGGCGGGGCGGATCACGACGTAGCCGCCCTTGGAACCGGGAACGGCTCCGCTAACGAGGAGAACCTTGTCCTCGGGGCGCTTCTTGACGATCTTGAGGTTCTGGACGGTCTTGCGCTCGGTGCCCTGGTGCCCGGGCATCGCCTTGCCTTTCCAAATGCGGCCGGGATCGGTGCCGGCCCCGACGCCGCCGGTGCGGCGGTGCATCATGTGGCCGTGCGACTGCGGCTGTCCCGAGAAGTTGTGGCGGCGCATCACGCCTTGGAAGCCCTTGCCCTTGCTGGTGCCGATGACATCGACCCACTGGCCTTCGTCGAAGATGTCCAGACCGGGGTGGTCGACGGCGGGGAGCTGCTCGTCGCTCTCGAGCCGGAACTCGAGGATCTTGCGCTTGGGCGAACCTCCGTTGGCCTTGATGTGGCCGGCCTCGGCGCGGGAGAGGCGCGACTCCTTCTGCTCGTCGTAGGCCACCTGCACGGCGGTGTAGCCGTCCGATTCGGTGGTCTTCTTCTGGAGGAAGATGTTGTCGCTCACGTCGATCACGGTGACGGCGATGGACTCGCCGTCCTCGTTGAAGACTCGCGTCATGCCGACTTTCTTTCCGATTAATCCGATGCTCATAGCAGTCGTCTTGGCTGAAGGTTCACGGGTGGCGTCGCCCGTCAGATCTTGATGGTGATGTCGACGCCGGCGGGAAGGTTGAGCTTCTTGAGCTCGTCGATGGTGCGGCTCTGCGGATCCACGATGTCGAGGAGACGCTTGTGGGTGCGGATCTCGAACTGCTCGGCCGACTTCTTGTTGACGTGGGGGGAGCGGTTCACGCTGAACTTCTCGATGCGGGTCGGCAAGGGGATGGGCCCGGCCACTCGCGCGCCGGTCCGTTTGGCGGTCTCGACGATGTCGAGGGTGGACTTGTCGAGCAGCCTCGAGTCGTAGGCGCGGAGGCGGATTCTGATGCTTTGTCCCTGCATTGGTTTCTGTCCGTTGGAATTGGAATGGCGTTGGAAAGGTTAGACGAGATGGGCGGTGAGCCGGTCGAGAACGGGGGCGGGCACCTCCTCGAAGCGGAGGGGCTCCATCGAGAAGCTGGCGCGCCCCTTGGAGAGGCTGCGCATGTCGGTGGCGTAGCCGAACATCTCGGCCATGGGCACCTCGGCGCGAACCTGGCTGAGTCCGGCGCGGGAATCGACTTCGGCAATGCGCCCGCGACGGCGGTTGAGGTCGCCGATGATGTCGCCCTGATGCTCGTCGGGCACTTCGACGGCGACCTGCATGACGGGCTCGAGAAGCTGGGGCGAAGCCGCGGCGACCGCATCGCGCATCGCGAGGATGGCGGCGATCTTGAAGGACTGCTCGTTGGAGTCGACTTCGTGGCTCGATCCGCCGACGAGATCGACGTGGATGTCGACGACTGGGTAGCCGAGAATGACTCCGTTGCTGAGCGACTCGCGGATGCCTGCTTCGCAGGCGGCATGGAACTCCTTGGGAATCTCTCCGCCAACGATGCGGTTGACGAAGGTGAAACCCTTGCCTCGCTCGTTGGGGGCGACGCGCAGCACGACGTGGCCATACTGGCCCTTGCCGCCGGTCTGCTTGACGAGCTTGTATTCGCCCCCGGCCGGGGCCGCGATGGCTTCGCGGTAGGCGATCTGGGGCTTGCCCGCGCCGGTCCTCACCGAAAACTCGGCCTCAAGGCGCGAACGAATGATCTCGAGGTGAAGCTCGCCCATCCCGGCGACGATGGTCTGGCCGGTCTCCTCGTTGCGCGAAACGACAAAGGTGGGGTCTTCGTCGGAGAGGCGGGCGAGGGCATCGGAAAGGCGGTCTGAGTCAGCCGTGGTCTTCGGCTCGATCGCCATTGAAATAACGGGATCGGGGAAGGCCGGAGGCTCGAGCATGATGTCGAAGCCGTCGGCGTGGAGCGTGTCACCGGTGCGGACGTTCTTGGGACCGACGATGGCAGCGATGTCCCCGGCGTAGCAAGTCTCGATGTCGGTGTGGTCGTTGGACTGGATCTGAATGAGGCGACCGATGCGCTCGGCTCGGCCGGTGCGCGAGTTGTAGATTTTGTCGCCCTTGGAGACGGTGCCGGAATAGACGCGGATGAAGACGAGCTTGCCGACGAACTTGTCGGACCAGAGCTTGAAGGCGAGGGCGCAGAACTGGCCTCGGTCGTCGGCCGGAGCTTCGACGGCAACGGTAGCGTCTTCGCTGCTGGTGCCCTCCGCCGCCGGAATCTCGAGCGGACTGGGCAGGTAGTCGACGACGGCGTCGAGCAGATACTGGACGCCCTTGTTCTTAAAGGCGGCCCCCCCCACCACGGGCACGATGGCGTTGGCCAGGGTGGCGCGGCGGAGTCCGCCCTTGATGTGCGAGGGCAGGATCTCGGCCTCTTCCAAGTAGAGGTTGGCGATCTCGTCATCGACGTCGGCGAGCGCTTCGAGCAGGGACTGGCGCGCGGCAGTGGCGATCTCGAGCTGCTCGTCGGTGAGTTCGGTCACCTCGTAGGTGGAGCCGAGCAGGTCGTCGTCAGAATAGATCACGGCCTTGAGATTGACCACGTCGATCTGCCCGCGGAGAGAATCCTGCGAACCGATGGGGAGGAGGACGGGCTGCGCGTTGGCGCCCAGCTTTTCCCGAACGTCGGCGACAACCGCGTCGAAGTCGGCCCCGACACGATCCATCTTGTTGACGAAGATGATGCGGGGAACCCGGTACTTGTCGGCCTGGCGCCACACCGTCTCGGATTGCGGCTGCACTCCGGCGACGCCGCAGAAGACGACGACGACGCCGTCGAGGACCCGGAGGGAACGCTCCACCTCGGCGGTGAAATCGACATGGCCGGGGGTGTCGATGATATTGACACGGTGGGGCTCGCCGGCGGCGGACTTGTAGACGCCAACCTCCTCCGACTGCGTCCATCCGCAGGTGACGGCGGCGGAAGTGATGGTGATGCCGCGAGCCCGCTCCTGCTCCATCCAGTCGGTCGTGGCCTGGCCGTCGTGGACCTCGCCGATCTTGTGGATCGCCCCTGTGTAGAAGAGGATCCGCTCCGTCAGCGTCGTCTTGCCCGCATCGATGTGCGCCGCAATCCCGATGTTGCGCGTCCGCTCAAGCGGAAACGCACGCTCGGGAGAGCTGGGACTCGCACTCATCTTCGGGACAGGGGGCTGAAGGACGGCAGGCACGGCGGATTACCAGCGGAAGTGGGCGAAGGCGCGGTTGGCTTGCGCCATTTTGTGGGTCTCGTCGCGCTTGCGGACAACGACGCCCTGATTGGTGCTCGCGTCGCGGATCTCGTTGGCGAGAGCGATGTGCATCGGCGTGCCGCGGCGGTTGCGGGCGGCGTTGACGAGCCAGCGCATCGCGAGGGCCTCCTGACGCTCGATGGAGACTTCGAGGGGAACCTGGTAGGTGGCCCCCCCGACGCGGCGGCTCTTCACCTCGACGCGCGGCTTGGAATTCTCGACGGCACGGTTGAGAACCTCGACCGGATCAACCGACTCGGCACCCTCGTTGGCGCGGTCGATCGCTGCGTAGACGATTCGCTCGGCGAGGGCACGCTTGCCCTGGCGCATCACCTTCGAAACCAGCTTGGAGACGATGGGGCTGTCGTAGCGAGCGTCGCGGCGCTCGGGCCTGCTGTAGACTC
>SLGN01000298.1 GCA_007123695.1 Verrucomicrobiales bacterium | reverse complement strand
GAGAAGCGGCCGAGGCCGCGCTGCTCGAAGGCTTGGGGCCCGACCTGCTCGGAGACGACCTGCTCGTGCGGGTGCGGGCCGAGCATTCCGTGGCGGAACTGCTCGGGGCCTGGCTGGCCCATGCGACGGAGCGGTCCCGGCTCTGCCTGCTGGAGCTGCGCGGCGGCGGCGAGGCGGATCTCTACCTGCGGGGGGACACCGACCGCTTCGTCGAGGAGCTGAGGCTCTATCTCGAATCGAACCCGGGGACCTCGCCCGAACTCGAAATCGTGGGGAGGCGCAGCCACTCGCGCTCGCAGGAGCTGCTGCTGGAGCTGAGGTCCGACGCCTCGTGGCACGACGGTCGTCCCTTCACAGCTGCGGATGTGGTCTTTTCCCAGGGATTCTTCACACGCCCCGACTCGCCCCTGCCTCTCGGGGCCGCCTTCGACCATGTCGAGTCCCTCGCCGCGGCGGGTCCGCACCGTCTGCGCGCCGCGCTGCGGCACGCGCCCGGCTCGATGATGGAGAGCTGGGAGCGGCTGCCGCTGCTGCCGGCGCACCGGTTCGAAGGCGCATCCGATCTCGTCCTGGCGCTGCGCGCCTTCCTCCTCGAGCCGCTCGGTCTCGGCCCCTACCGGCTGGAACGGCGGCGGCTCGACGGAGGCGTCGAACTCGCCGCCCACGAGGCCTACCATCGGGGTGTCCCGGCGCAGCGACGCTGCCGCTACCGGCGTTTTCCCTCGCTCGAATCGGTGCTGCTCTCCCTGAGCGGCGGCGAGCTCGACGTGATCGAGCCCGACGAACGCTTCGCCGACTGGGCCCGCCGCCATCCCGAAGCGGTCGGTTCACTGCGCGATCTCCCGAGATTCCAGCACCTCGTGGCCTGGAACCTCGACCGGGAGCCCTTCGACCGGGCCGGGGTGCGCACCGCCCTGGCGCGCGCCTTCGATGCCGCCGCGATCCTCCGCGACGGTCCCGACGAATTCACCGTCCCGGCGCGGGGTCTGTTTCTGGCCGGCACGCCTTTCGCGGCCGAGCCGATGCTGCTGCCGCTCCACGATCCGCGGGGCGCGGCGAACCTGCTCGGACGCGAGGGCTTCGAACTCGACGAGACCGATGGGCTGCGGCGGGACGCCGGGGGACGGCCCCTTTCCTTCTCCCTGCTCGTCAACGGCGGGAACGAAGAACACCGCAGGATCGGCGACGCCCTCGCCGAGCAGTGGTCTGGCCTCGGGATCGGAGTGGAGGTGGAATCGGCGCCCTGGCAGGAAATCGTCGCCCGGCGACTGCCCTCGCGCGAGTTCGACGCAGTGCTGCTGAGCTGGGCGCTGCCGGTGTCGCGCGATTTACGGACCTTGTGGCACAGTTCCGCCGCGGTGCCCGGCGGAGGGAGCGTCTCCGGCCTGCGCGACGCGGAAGTCGATGCCTTGGTCGAAAGGCTGCATCTGGAGGAGGATCCCGCCTCTCTGGCGGAGACGGCTGCGGCTCTGCAACGGTCCCTGGCGGCCTTGCAGCCCTGCCTGTTCCTCGCCGAGTCGGGGCGCATCGTGAAAGTCCGCGACGGAGCCGTGGAGGTGCGCGCCCCCGACGGCACCCGCGCCGAGCCCTCGGAGGGGGACGGGGAACCGCGCGACCTCCTCCACGAGCGCCCTTGGTGGACGAGAAGCGACCTGCCATGATCGTGTATTTCCTCCAGAGATTGCTCGCTGCGACGGCAAGGCTCGCCATCGCCGCCGCCGCCATTCTCGTGCTGCTGGAATGTTCCGTCGGAGTCCTCGGTTCGTCAGCGGTGCGGATCTGGTCGCCGGACGCCTTCGCTGGCGTGCCCGCAGCGCTGGATCCCCGCGGGCCGGACTGGGGCGAGCTGCTGCGGGAGCGCGGCGCCGCAACGGGACGCGTCCTGCTGCTGGCCTTGGCGACAACCCTGCTCGCGGGCCACGCATGGGGCATCCTCGGAGCGCGGCTCCGGCGCTACGGCGGCGCGCGGCTCCTCGCCTCGCCCTTCGCCCTGCTCGCCTGCGCCCCGGGCTTCTGGCTCGTCGGGCTTTTCGCGGTCCATTCCTACCACCGCTGGCAACGGCCCGGATTTGCCGGGGATCTCGTCGTCGAGAGGGGGCCGGACCTGCTCGTCTGGTGGCACGCCGCCGTCGTCGCGCTTCCGCTCGCAGCCGTAGCGACCGCCTCGCAGATCCTCGCCGTCGCGAGGGCCGTCGAAAACGAGGCAGCCCGCCCTTGGACGAGGGGCCTGCATCTCGAGGGCATCGACGACGAAGATCTTTTCTACCGGCACATCCTGAGACGCGCCACCCGGGGAATCGCCGCCGGCCTCGACGGCGCCGTGCCGGTTCTGCTCGGCAGCCTCGTCGTCACCGAACCGGCCCTGCAATATCCCGGCATCGGGTCGATGCTGGTCGATTCCATCCGGCTCGGCAGCCATTCGGGCATCTTCGCCGGATGCCTCTGGCTTTGCGCCGCCGCCGTCGTCGCAACCTTCGTACGCGAAGTCGCCGTCGGTCCCGAAACTCACGCCCCAAGCTCCCTCCCCGCATGAACCGGCGCCAGTGGAAACCCGTTCGCAAGCTCGCCGACCTCGTCGTTCCGCTCTGGAGCGGTCGCCGGGCCGTGCTGCTCTCGGTGCCCTACCTCGTGCTGTTTCTCTGGCTTTTTGGAGGGGTCGCGGGCAGCGATTTCCGTCTTTCCGATCTCGCGGCGGGGCCCGAGGCGTCGCCCGCCTGGACTCCACCGAGCCGCGAGCACTGGTTCGGCACCACCGCAACGGGCGCCGACCTCTTCGAGATGAGCCGCGCGGCCATGGCCAACTCGATCGCATCGGCCGTCGTCGCGGTCGCCGTCGGCATGATGCTGGCCGCAGCCGCGTTCCTTTTCTTCGCCTTCGAAGCCGAGGAAACCCGCTTCTCCTGGCCCGAGCGCGTCGTCCGGTCGCTCCGGCCGTTTCCGGCGATGGCGGCCCTCGCCGTTTTCGCGGGCGGCGCGGGCGGCGGACAGCGCCTCGCCATCGCGGGTCTCGCCGCCGCGGTCGCGCTCCACCTGTTCCCGGTGCTCTGCGGGTGGATGCGCGAGGCGGAGAAGGGCTTCGACTTCGTTGCGGCAAGGTTGCTCGGCCTGCCGCGGCGGCAGGTCGTCCTCTCCCGGTCGCTGCCCGCAGTGCTGAGCCGCTTGCCTGGCGCCTTCGCGGCGCTGCTGCCCCCTGTCGTGCTCGCGGAGATGGGGCTCTCGTTTCTCGGCTTCGGCGGCGAACGGCTCAGCGTCGGTTCGATCGTCGCGCGGGGACAGGTCTATCTGATCGAGGCACCCTGGATCGCGGTCCATCCGGGCCTGCTCGCCACCGGGGTGGTGATGGCGCTGGCACTGCTCGGCTGGAGGGTGTCGGCCGCCCTCGGAACCGGTCCCCTGCCCCGCATTTTCTAGGAACGACAATGGAAAACGCCGACGCCATCCTGCTCGAAGCCCGCGGCCTTACTGTGGAGGTCCCCGGCCTGCCGGGAGAGCGACACATCGGCCTGCGCAGGGTCGATCTGCAACTGGCGAAGGGAGAGATCCTCGTCCTCGCCGGCGAGGCGGCAAGCGGTCCTTCGCTGCTGGCGCGGCTCGTCGCGGGCCTCGCCGATCCCCGCACGAAGCTGCTCTCGGGCGATCTTCTCCTCGGAGGGGAATCGCTCTTCGGGAAAGGGCGCCGCAACGAACTGCAGCTCCGCCGCGACCGCATCGCCTTTCTGCCGGGCGAATCGGCCGCACCCTGCGAACCCGGCCGCACCGTGGGCGATTGGTTGCGCGACTGTCTGCGTCGGCCGAAGACGACGCCGCCGAGCTTCGCCGACTGCTGCTTCAATGCGGGACTGCTCGAACCGGAGCGACTGTTGGAGCGCCGCCTCGAGGACCTATCCCCTCTGACGCGGCGGAGGCTGGGGGTGACCCGAGCGCTGCTCCGCGGGGCGGAGCTGCTCGTTTCGGAAGCAGCTTCGGCCGATCTCGATCCCCTCGGCGCCGATCTCTACCACGGCGTCCTTGCCCGCCTCCGCGACGAGCAGGGGCTCGGCATCCTCGTGGCCACGGACACCCTGCGGGGAACGGAACGCTTCGCCGACCGCGTCGGGGTGTTCTTCGATGGCGGACTGCTCGAATGCGGCAGGACAGAAACGCTCCTAACGACACCCCGCTACCGATACACGAGCGAGTTCCGGGATTGCTCCCTTTCCGCGTCCAAGACTCCGAGGGCCTTTCCCATCATCGGAAGAGAGGCCCTGCGGGAGGCGGAGGAAGCGGTTCACTCGGGGTAGGCACCGCTGGGCACCGGCCCCAAGCGCAGAAATCAGCTCTCGCCACCGTCGGCGGATTCGGGCGCGGGAGCGGACGGTTTTTCCGCCTCGGGCTCGGGCTCGGCTGAGGGCTTCGGCTTCGGCTTCTCCTCTGCCTTGGGTTCCGATTCCGCCTTGGGCTCTTCCGGTTTTGGCTCCGGGGCCGGCTTGGCGTCTTCCTTCGGCTCGGCGGCCTTGGCCTCGGCCTTGTCGGTGGCGGGCGCGGGCGCCTTCTCGCCTTTCGCCTTGGCTTTGCCTTTGGCTGGCGCCTTGGCCTTGCCAGCCGAAGCGGGAGCCGGGGCGGGAGACTCCTCGGCGGCGGAGGGAGCGGAGGGAGCGGCAGGGGAGGACGGCGCGCCCGGCAGCGGCAGCGAGACGCCCGGTGCGACTTCCTCGGTGGAGACCGACTCGTCCTCCTTCTTTTCCTCGAGCAATTCGGAACGCTTTTTGATCAGCGAATCGACGACGTAGCTGCGCACGCGGAAGACGTGCCCCTCG
>SLGN01000666.1 GCA_007123695.1 Verrucomicrobiales bacterium | reverse complement strand
GGGGTGGCGATGGTCACGATCTCCAGCTCGGGGTCGGCGAGGAAGGCGTCGAGGTCGGTGTAGCCCTTTCCGCCGTGCTCGGCGACGAGGGCCTCGACGGCGTCGGCACGCCGTCCATAGAAAGAGTGCAGCTCGCCGCCCTCCATGGCGAGGATCGCCTTGGCGTGGAAGTTGGCGATCATGCCGGCTCCGATGATTCCGAATTTCATGTCAGGTCTCTTGGGGTCTTGGGTGGGCGTTTGGGGACGAAGGGAAAAGGTCGGTCTAGGCGGGCGACGGGCGCCGGGCGATGTGCGCGACGCGGGCGCTCCGGCGGCGGCCTCACTGCGAGGCGCCGTGCTTGCGTTCGTTGGCGAGGAAGCCGATCAGGCCGAGGAGGAAGAGGGCCGCGAGGATGCCGATGCCGACGGCGCCCATGGTCCCCTTGGAGAGCAGGACCTTCACCGTGCCGAGCGTCGCGAAGGTGGTGGCCACGGCCATGATCGTGTTCCACCAGATCCGCATCCCTCCCCGCGGCATCTTGTCGCCGAGGGTCTTCCGGCTGTTCATGAGGAGGAAGAAGGTGAAATAGGCGATCGGGATGAGACTGCCGCCAATGACCGAGGTGGGCACGGCGAGCTTGGGTCCGGCGTTCTGCCAGATGTAGATGGGGCCGAGGAAACCGGCCACGCCCGCCACGAGGCAACCCGCAAAGTGGACGCGCCGGTCGCCGGGACGGCCGAACATCTCGCAGAAGGTGAAGCCGTTGATCAGCATCAGGATGATGATGGTGGAGAGGGCCATGCCGAAGACGCCGATGCCGAAGAGCTTCTGGCTGACGACCTCGCCGGCAAGAGGCGTCAGGGCGTTGGCGAGCTGGAAGTTGTTGCGCTTCGTCAGCATCGCGGCGAGCTCGCGGTCGGCCTGCGGGGCGGCGGCGCGGGCGGCGGCGAGTTCCTCCGCGGAGAGGGCCTCGAAGGCCTCGGTGCCGACCCCGTGCTCGATGCGGTCGTCGAGGATTTCGTGGAAGTCCTTGGCCATGGCCGAAACGACTTGGCCGTCGGCGGAGAGGACATCGTCGAACTTGGTGTGGAACTGGGACGCCGCCGCGATGACGACGCAGCCCGTCGCAAGGACGAAGGGCAGGATGAGACCGATCGAAAGGTCGAAGATGGCGAGCTGGCGGTGGTCGCGCCCCCACTTCTTGCGCAGCATGGAGTAGGGCAGCAGGAAGGTCATGTTGATGCCCACGGCGGTGCCGAAGGCGGTCATCATGATGTCGAGCTGGTCGCGTGCCATCTTTTCGCGCCAGAAGCCGGCGGCCTCGCCGGTGGCCTCGATGAAGGGAAGGAAGGTCGGCGCCGCGTCGCTAAGCAGCTTCGGATTCGGCACGAAGCCCCGGAAGATGGCTCCCCAGTCGAGGGCGCCCTTTACAGTGAGGACGCCGACCACGCCGAAGAAGGAGAGCACCACGATACCGACCATGATTTTGAGGATCAGCTCGAAGACGGCGATGCCCTTCACCCCCGCCTCGTAGAAATAGTTCACCGCGAAGGCCGTCACCAGCAGCACGGTGCAGATCGCCACGGTGCTACCCATGCCGCCGGACTCCATTCCGAAGATGTTCTGCTGCACCGCGGCGGTGCCGAGGGAGAACTGCGGCATGCACCAGACGATGTTCGCCATGAGGGTGGCGGCAAGCCAGGCCCACGCAAGCACCGGCGACACGTGGGTCTTGATCGCGTGGAAGGGCCTCTCCCCCGTAGTCAGGGTGACGTAGGCGATGGCGCTGAGCATGACCACCCCGAGGATCATGGCGAGGGGCTGGAGCCACATCAGGTTGTAGCCCATGAAGACGCCCAAATACATCGCCCCGGCGAGCGACCCGCCCCCCAGGGTGATGGCGGCCTGAAGCCAGCCCGGACCGGATTTCTTGGCGTAGTAGCCGAGCCGCTGGGCGAAGGGGCGACGGTTGACCTCCGCCAGTTCGGCGGCTTCCTCGTGGGGGGGCTGGGGATCGATCATGGGTTGGGGGTCCCCGGAGCGGGGTGGATGGAAAGCCGGAATGATGCGGCGGGAAAGTCCGATTCTAGCCCTCGGACGTAGCCCGTCAAGACGGGGTTGTCCGCGATTCCGCTGGGTGCCCCCGTTCAGACGCCTCCGCCCGACATTGCCGCCTTGAACTCGGCCACGGTGGCGGCGAGTCCGGCGAAGACGGAGCGTGCCACGAGATGGTGGCCCACGTTGAGCTCGGCGAGGCGCGGCACGGCGAGCAGCTTGGGCAAGTTGCGGAGATTGATGCCGTGACCCGCGTTGACCTGCAGCCCCTCCCCGTGCGCGGCCCGGGCCGCCTCGACGAGCAGACGCAGCTCTTCGTCGCCGCCCTCGGGAGCGGCGTTGGCGAAGGCGCCGGTGTGGAGTTCGACCATGTCCGCGCCGATCCCGGCAGAGGCCGCGATCTGCTGCGGCTCGGGATCGACAAAGAGGCTCACGAGGATGCCGCGGTC
The DNA here is from genome assembly GCA_007123695.1 of Verrucomicrobiales bacterium. GTDB lineage: Bacteria > Verrucomicrobiota > Verrucomicrobiia > Verrucomicrobiales > DEV007 > Arctic95D-9. The sequence continues at coordinate 2,317 of SLGN01000666.1, read as the reverse complement.
CTGCAGCGTGCGCACGGTCCGCTCGAGCGAGGTGTCGGCGTTGGCCACATTGAGCCCTCCCTCGGTGGTGATCTCGCGCCGGTTCTCGGGGACGAGGCAAACGTAGTCGGGCACCGCCTCTAGGGCCACCGCGAGAATTTCGGGGCTGTTCCCCATCTCCAGATTCAGTTTCGTCCGGATCCCCTCCCGCAGCTCGAACACGTCGCGGTCCTGGATGTGGCGCCGGTCGAGCCGCAGATGCACGGTGATCGAATCGGCGCCCGCGTCCTCGACGGCGTGGGCGGCCGGGAGCAGGCGCGGTTCGGCGTTGTGCGAGCCGGGATCGTGAGCGTAGCGGGCCTGCCGCAGGGTCGCGACGTGGTCGATGTTCACGCCGAGCTTCATGGCGGTTCCGGTTTCCTCGTTCATCGAATCCGTTCTCTCAGCGGGCCTCGCGGACGGCCGACCACCGGCCCAGCCGCACCTTTCGGTTGTAGCGTCGGATGCGGCGCCACTCGCCCAAGGCGGCGGCTTCGGCCTCCTTGAACTCGGAACGCGTCGCCTTGCGGTCGATTGCCGCGACGCGAGCCATCGCCACGGCCTGGGAGCGCCCCATGGCGGCCTCGCGCATCTCCGCCTCGCCGTCCCAAACGGCCATCTGCCGGGGATCCCGCCCCGATTCCGCAGCCGCCTCCGGACCGCCGCCCGCGTAAGGGCTCGACTCCGCCGCTCCCCGGTGCGCCAGGGCGGCCCTTTCTCCCCCGCAGGAAGCGAGAAAAAGGCACAGCAGCGCGACTGCGGCAGGAACGAACAGGAGACGGAGAACGGAAGAGATCATGGAGCGCACGGCCTTTTCGTAGGAGTGCCCCCGATCCGAGGTCCCGTCAATAGCCTGATGCCGGGTCGCTCTAAGAATCAGCGCCGCCGGACGCGCCGATTCCCATCGAGGAAGGACAACTCGCCTTGCGGCCCCGACAAACGCACTGCGAATTCAAGGGTTGATCATTCCTTCGCGACGTGATTGGATGTTGTCGATGTCCGAGTCCATCACCACGGAAGTCAAGCCACTCAAGCACGCCGAGGATCTGGAGCTCGTCGGGCGCGCCCTTGAGGGCGAGACGGTCGCCGTGCGGCAGTTCCAAGACACCTACCGCCCCCTCCTCGCACGCGTCCTGATGTCGCGCGGGGTGGGCCGCGTCGATGCCGAGGATCTCGTCGCCGACATCTTCGCGGAATGCTTCGGCGCCGGGAAAAACGGGCGGACCCGCCCCCTGCTCTCGAAGTTCGAGGGCCGTTCCTCCCTTTCCACCTGGATGATCCGGACAACTTGGAACCGATGGCTCGACCTCAAGCGCCGCGACAAGTTCCGCGGCGAACTCCCCTCCTACGAGGACGACGACGAGCGCGGCGCCGATCCTTTCGAGCGCATCGCCGGAACCGATCCCGGAGAGGACCTGCTCGACCGCGACCTCGCCGAGATGATGGGCCGCGCCATCCGCGAGGCCTTCGACTCGCTCGAGCCCGAAATCCTTCTCATGCTCAAGCTCTCCCACCTCCACGGGGTCAGCCAGTCGGCCATCGCGAGGATGTGGCGAATCGACCAGACCCGGGTCAGCCGCACCCTGTCGCGGGCCCGCGAACAGGTCGCCAAGGCCACCATGCAGAAGCTGCGCGAAGCCGACGGCAGCATCGAACTGGAGTGGGAGGATTTCCAAAAACTCTGCGCCGCCGGACTCGATTTGTGAAGCATCCGCGCATCTCCCCGCTCTGGTAAAGTCGCGGAGAAGCGACATTGTGGATTGTGGATGATTGCTCAAATTGTTCCAAAGTGTCTCAACAGTTCAAGTCACTTCAAGTGACGGGCACTTCAAGTGACGGGAAGAAAGTATTTGAAAAGTTTTTCAAGGACGGTACTCTTTCCGACGATTCATCATTTCTACCATGAGAACAGCACGCCTTTTAGGGGTCGGTAGATCCTTCTACCACATCGTCTCCCGCGTCGTCGACCGGCGCATGGTCTTTCAGGCGAAGGACAAGGAGATCTTTCGCAGGATCCTTCGCAATCAGGAAGCCTTTTCGGGGGTGAGGGTGATCACTTACTGCTTCATGTCCAACCATTTTCACCTGCTGCTGGAGGTGCCGGACCGGGGAACGCTGGCGCCGCTGGATGAAGCGGGGTTGCTGGAGGTGTTGCCGCTGCTCTACGACGAGGAAACCGTCGAGGGAGTTCGGCAGGAGCTGGAGCGGGCGCGGCTCGCGGGCGACGAGCGCTGGCACCAGGAGATCCTCGAGCGCTACGAGAAGCGTCGGGGCGACCTCGCCCACTTCATGAAGGCGC
>SLGN01000480.1 GCA_007123695.1 Verrucomicrobiales bacterium | reverse complement strand
CTTTCGCGCCGTACCCCGGTTTCCATGCTAGCAAAATCCGCTCCAATGTAAATCACTCCTTTTCACTCCGCCGTCCAAGCTTGAACGTCTTTTCGGTTTTCACCTCCCGCGCCGCCCGGCATAGGTCTCGATGACGTCGATGAGGCGCTGGCCATTGGGGGTGGGGCGCTGGGAACCGCCGAAGAGAATTTCGTTCATCTCGCGTCCGTAGTAGGTTCGGTTGTTGTTGTCGGCGGGAACGATAGCGCCGCCTTTGAAGGCCGCACCGGCGAAAAGTCCGTCGGAGGTGGCGTAGACGAGAATGGGGTCGCGCACCGTGGTGGTGTCGATCTTGGCACCCTCGTCGAAGGGGCCGGCGGTTGCCGCCACATCGACGCCGACGTTGACGGACCCGCCCAGCAGCGGACGGAGACCGACTTCGTTCATCAGGAGGAGTACAACGGTCGATTCCTTGGCTCCGATCTGGAGGCCGTAGCTGCCCCCGGCCGTGGAAATGAACGCGGGAGCGCTCCAAAGCCCTGTGTTTTTGTCGCGCACAAGGGCGACTCCTCCGCCCCCCTCGCCTCCGACGAGAAAGCCCGCCTTGAACTTATGCAGGATGATGATCCCCCGGGCGCGGGCGATGAGATCGGCCGGGATCCGCTTGCCGGGCTCTCTCTGCATGTCGACGAAGCGCTCGGACATTCGCTGGAGCCGGAAGTCGAGCTTCGTGGCGTTTTTCGCGAAGGGATTGAGCTGGGCGGAAGCCGACGGAGCGAGGAAAGCAGCCGCAGCGAGGAGGACGAGGAGGACGAGGAGAACGGGACGGAACGAAATGGACGTCATCGGCGAGATCGGATTTTGGGCTCTGCCATGCCGAGGAGGTCTACGAGACCGGGAAACAGCAGAGCGGAGTTCTTTTTTCTTTAACGGGCGAGGCGGGGGGGGCGTTAGGAATAATGGCGCGGCCTCGATGCCCCACATTCACCCCTCCTCCAACGCATGCGCCGAGAGCTCTGCGGCAAGGTCGCGGGCGGCATCCTCCCATTCCTCGGGAGCGGCGGCGCCGAAGCCGGTGACCATGCGCCAAGTTCCCTCGAACCCTGCGGGAACGGTTTCCTTTTCGAAGCACTTCAGGTAGTATTTGCGATAGGTTCCGGGAACGTTCCAGATCTTGGAGACGTGGCCGCCGGATTCCGGTGCGGCGAGCAAGCGCGACACGGCGAACTGGCCGGATACAGGCTCGTAGACCGCGACCCAATCGACGCGCCTGCGGATGTGGAACTTCCGGGCCTCCTCTTCGGTGTCGAGGAAAGTGCCTCCGGAGCTGCCGGCGGGGTCGTCTTCTCCGCCTCCGGCGAGCCATGCCGAAACCGTGGGCGTCCACGCGTGCATGAAATGGTAGAGCAACTGGAGCGGAACATCGGCGTCGGCACGCAAGGTCGTCGTTTCGAAGAGCAAATCGTCGCGGACCTCGATCTCGCAGCGGAGGCGGAAGTCGCGAATGGTCGATTCGCGCACGAAGCGGAATCGTTTCCCGGCGAGCTCGGAGCCCGGCTCGAAGATCTCCTCGCCGTCGAGAAACCACGCGAGCGAATCGAGCGGCTCGGGTTCGTTCTCGAGATGCCCGGTGCCGATGAAACCGATTTCTGGAAAGAGGAGCACGGTTCCGTAGGCGCTGTGCTGGGTCGTCATCGGAATGCCGCGGAAGTCGATCCGCGACGGGGTCCACTGCGAAGCCCGGCGCAGTGCCAGTCCGACCTCGCCGCAGCGGACTTCGACGGCGGGCAGATCCGGACCGAGGTTGGGCACGGCAGGCACCTCCGCCGCCACCGCAGCGCCGCACACGAGGCTTCCGAGCAGGGCGTAGCGGAGGGCGAACTTCATGCCGGAGGCGAGGAAGGTCAGAGAATCATGCCCGCGGCAACAGTCTCGTTGGTCTGGGCGTCGATGAGGATGAAGCTGCCGGTCGCCCGGTTGCGGCGGTAGGAATCGTGGATGAGGGGCGCCGAGGTCCGCAGGCTCACTCTCCCGATTTCGTTGAGGCGGAAGGTTTTGTCGTCCTCGATCTTGTGGAGGGTGTTGATGTTGACCTTGTAGCGCACCTCCCGAACGACGGCCTTGACCTCCTTGGTGGTGTGGCGCAGGTAGTATTTCGCATTCTGCGAAAGCTGCGTCGTTTCGGAGAACCAACAGATCATGGCCTCGATCTCCTGCTCCTTCCGCGGGGGATTGTTCGGCTTCACGATCATGTCGCCCCGGCTGATGTCGATCTCGTCCTCGAGGGTGACCGTCCCCGAGAGCGGAGCGAACAGCGATTCGAGCGGACCGTCGAACCCCTCGATCGCCTTGATCTTGGTGGAGAAGCCCGAAGGCTGCACGATGACCTCGTCACCGGGTCGGAAGACGCCGCCGGCGACGCGGCCGGCGTAGCCGCGGAAGTCGTGGTGTTCGTCGGAATGGGGACGTATGACCCACTGCACGGGGAACCGGGCATCGACGTGGTTGTGGTCCGAGCCGATGTAGACGCTTTCGAGATGGTAGAGCAGGGTCGGGCCCTCGTACCAATCCATCTTGGCGGATTTCTCCACGACGTTGTCCCCGTGCAGCGCGCTGATGGGGATCGCGACCATGTCGACGATGTTGTCGAGGCGCGAGGCGAAGCGCTTGAACTCGTCGACGATTTCGTTGAAACGTTCTTCGCTGTAGTCGACGAGATCCATCTTGTTCACCGCGAGGATGACGTGGCGGATGCGGAGGAGGTCGGCGATGAAGGCGTGGCGGCAGGTCTGCTCGATAACGCCGGTGCGCGCGTCGACGAGGATGATGGCGAGGTTCGCGGTCGAGGCTCCGGTGACCATGTTCCGGGTGTACTGGATGTGCCCGGGGGTGTCGGCGATGATGAACTTCCGCTTGGGCGTGGCGAAGTAGCGGTAGGCCACGTCGATGGTGATGCCCTGCTCCCGCTCGGCGCGGAGACCGTCGGTGAGGAGGGCGAGATTGACGTTCTCGTCGCCCCGCTTCTTCGAGGTCGCCTCGACGGCTTCCATCTGGTCCTCGAAGGTGTTCTTCGAATCGTAGAGAAGCCGGCCGATGAGGGTGGATTTGCCGTCGTCCACGCTGCCCGCAGTGGTGAAGCGGAGCAGGTCCATGTGGAGATAGCCTTCGTCGATGGGGATGTCGGTCTGCATAGGCGGACGCCCTTCGGGCGCTGGGAAAGGTTTGGCGGAAATGGGTTGGCGTCGGATCGTCTTGACTGAAATGCCTTGTCTGCGGGGAGCGGCTCGATTTCGCCGGCGAAATCGGCCGGGCCGGTCCCGCCGGGCAAAGGCGGCGCGGCGGTTTTAGAAATATCCCTCCTTCTTCCGGTCCTCCATCGCCGTTTCGGATCGTTTGTCGTCGGCGCGGGTGCCGCGCTCGGTCTGGCGGGCGGTGGCGACTTCGTAGATGATCGCGTCCATGTCGGCGGCCTCGCTGTAGACCGCCCCGGTGCAGGTCATGTCGCCGATGGTGCGGAAGCGGACCACTGCCGAGGTCTCGACCCGCTCGCCCGGCTGCGGAGCGACCACTTCGGACACGGCGAGCATCGCGCCGCTGCGGTGGACGACGTCGCGACGGTGCGAGAAGTAGAGGCTGGGCAGAGGGATGCCCTCGGCCTTGATGTATTGCCAGACGTCCATTTCGGTCCAGTTCGAGAGGGGGAAGACCCGGAAATGCTCGCCGTGGTGCTTGCGGCCGTTGAAGAGGTTCCAGAGTTCGGGGCGCTGGTTCTTCGGATCCCACTGCCCGAAGTCGTCGCGGTGGGAGAAGAAGCGCTCCTTGGCCCGGGCCTTCTCCTCGTCGCGGCGCCCGCCGCCGAGGCAGGCGTCGAAGCGGTTCGCCTCGATGGCGTCGAGCAGGGTCACGGTCTGGAGCGCGTTGCGGCTGGCGAAGGGCCCCTTTTCCTCCTGGACGCGGCCTTGGTCGATGGAATCCTGCACGTGGGCGACGACGAGCTCTCCGCGCAGGTCGGCGACGTAGCGGTCGCGGTAGTCGAGGGTCTCCTCGAAGTTGTGGCCGGTGTCGACATGGAGGAGCGGAAACGGAAGGCGGGCGGGGTGAAAGGCCTTGCGGGCGAGGTGCGCCATCACGATGGAGTCCTTTCCTCCCGAGAAAAGGAGGGCGGGCCGCTCGAACTGGGCTGCGGTCTCCCGCAGAATGAAGATCGCCTCGGACTCGAGCTGGGCGAGGTGGTTGACTTGGTAGGAGGTTCTTTCTTCGTCCATTTTCGTTTTCGGAAAGGTAGTGGTCAGCGCCGGAGAATTCGCTCGCGCGCGGCGGTTAGGAGGAGGGCGAGGCAGCGATCCTCGTCGTCGGCTTCGGTGTCGAGAACGAGGTCGGGACGCGAGGGCTCCTCGAAGGCGGAGTCCCGCCCGGTGAACTGCTTCACCTCGCCGGCGTGGACCTTGGCGTAGAGACCTTTGGGATCGCGGGCGGCGCAGGTCTCGTAGGAGGCCTTGACGTAGACTTCGAAAAAGTCGCTGTCGCCCACGATCTCGCGGGCGAGGCGGCGCAGCTCCTCGGCCGGGGTGATGAAGGAGGCCACGACGACAGCGCCGCATTCGGCGAAGAGCTTGGCGACCTCGGCGACGCGGCGGATGTTCTCGCGGCGGTCCCCTTCGGAGAAGCCGAGGTTCTTGTTGAGGCCGGTGCGGACATTGTCTCCGTCGAGCACCTTGACGAGCCTCCCCTCTTCGTGCAGGGCGCGTTCGAGCCGATGGGCGAGGGTGCTTTTGCCCGACCCGCTCAATCCATACATCCACACCACCGCGCCGCTCTGGCCGAGCAGG
>SLGN01000706.1 GCA_007123695.1 Verrucomicrobiales bacterium | reverse complement strand
GGGTTGCCGCGGGCCGTTGCGCCCCGTCCGCCGGGCGGGCCGTCCACGTCCGCGCCGGTTGACCCGGAGCCGATTCTTGGCGACGATCCCCCATGAAGAACGGCCCCCTCCTCGCTCTCGCCCTTGCCGCGGCCCTGCCGGCATCGACCCTGCCCGCCGACTGGCCCGAGTTCCGCGGTCCCGACCGCAACGGAATCGCCTCGGGCGACCTGCCGGTCCGCTGGAGCGAGGACGAAGGCATCCGCTGGCGGCGCGAGGTCCACGGTCTCGGCTGGTCCACCCCGCTCGTCGCCGACGGCCGCATCTGGATCACCACGGCCACTGCCGACGGCCGCGAGATGTCGATCCTCTGCTTCGACGGCGAGAGCGGCGAGACGCTCCTCGACCGCGTCTTCATCACCAACGACAACCCCGAACCTCTCGCCAACAACCTCAACACCTACGCCTCGCCCACCGGAGTCCTCGAGGGCAGCCGCGGATGGTTCAGCTTCGGCAGCTACGGCACCATCTGCCTCGACACCGAGACCTTCGAACCCGTGTGGCAGCGCCGCGACCTCACGTGCAGCCACTGGCGCGGACCCGCCTCGTCCCTCGCCATGTGGGAGGAGAAACTCGTCCTGACCCTCGAAGGCGCCGACCAGCAGTATTTCGTCGCCCTCGACAAGGACACTGGCGAGACCCTCTGGCGCCGCGACCGCTCGACCGCCTTCGACGACGAAAAGGACGGCATTCCCGCGAACAGCGGCGACATGCGCAAGGCCTTCAGCACCCCGACCTTCGTTCCCGTGGGCGACACCGTGCAGATGATCGTGAACGGTTCCAAGGCGTGCTGGGCCTACGATCTCGCCGACGGGTCGGAGATCTGGCACGTTCCCTACGAGACCCATTCCCCCTCGTCGCGCTGCGTCCATTGCGAGGAAACGGGCCTCGTCTACATCAACACCGGTCTCGGCAAGGCCGAGGTCTGGGCCATCCGGCTCGAGCCCGGGATGCGCGGCGACGTCTCCGACAGCCACGTCGCATGGAAGATCTTCCAGCGGACGCCGAAACGCTCGTCCCCCGTCGTCGTCGGCGGCATGCTCTTCATGGCCAACGACGGCATCCTGAGCTGCGTCGATGCCCGGACCGGAGACATCCACTGGGCGAAACGCGCCGGCGGGGAGTATTCCGCCTCGCTCCTTGCCACGACCGACCGCATCTACGCCTGCGACGAGGACGGCCTCTGCACCGTGGTGCGCGCCGCCCCCGAATTCGAACTGCTCGCCGAGAACCAGCTCGAATCGGGATTCATGGCCTCGCCCGCCGCCGCCGGCGACGACCTCGTCCTGAGGACGAAGACCCACCTCTACCGGATCGGGAAGCCGTAGGCGGAAAAAACTGGCTCGATGGGCGCCGTCCCGCATTTCCGCCCCCACCCCTACAGCTTCGGAGTCACCCGGCGGCGGCGCACCCAGTCGACGCCTTCCTCCTCCTGCGAGTGGCCCTGCCGGTAGATGTTGACGAGAATGCCGACGGCGAAGAATCCGATCAGCAGCGAAGATCCTCCGTAGCTGACGAAAGGCAGGGTCAGTCCGGTGTTGGGCAGGATGGAGGTGGTGACGCCGATGTTGAGAAAGGCCTGGAAGCAGAGGAATCCGACGATACCGACGGCGAAGAGCGCCCCGAACCGGTCCGGGGCGTGGAAGGCGATGGCGAAGCCGCTCACCGCGATGGCGACGAAGGCGAGCACGACCAGCAAGGTCCCGACCAAGCCGAGTTCCTCTCCGATCATGGGAAAGATGAAGTCGGTGTGCGCGAAGGGCATGTAGAGCATCTTGAGCCTGCCTTCGCCGATGCCGCGGCCAGTGAAACCGCCCGAACCGAGGGCCATCAGGGAGATCCACTGCTGGAAGCCGGCCCCGAGCCGGTGCTTCTCGGGGTCGGCGAAGGCCATGAGACGCTCGACCCGGTCGGGCGAATAGCTGAGCATGCCGATGAAGGCGACGACGGCGGTCATGGCAAGGCCGGAGAGATATTTCCAGTCGAGTCCGGCAACGAAGAGGACGAGGAAAGTCGTCGCCGAAAGAACCGCCGTCGTTCCCATGTCGACCTCGAAGAGAATGAGCCCGACGGGCACGCTGACGATGGCGAGGGGATACAGGAAGCCCTTGAGGGGATGCTTGCCGGCGTCGGGGTGGCGCGAGAACCAGTAGGCGAGAAAGGCGACGACGGCGATCTTGCCGAGTTCGGACGGCTGGAACTGAAGAAATCCGGCGCCGATCCAGCGGCGCTCGCCGTTGACCTCCTGTCCGATGCCGGGAACGAAGCAGAGGGAGAGCAGAAAGCACACGCTGCCGAGGATCAGCCAGACGTGCCGCCTCCAGAACCGGTAGTCGATCGATGCGGCAGCCCAGCAGGCGCCGATCCCGAGAACGAGCCACACCGCCTGGCGTTTCGCCTCGCGGTAGCCGTCGATCTCCGAAGCGTGTGCGCTGAAGAGGCAGGTGCTCGCCAGGATGACCAGGCCGACGATGACGAGAAGCGCCACCGAACCGAGAAGGAGCGGGAGACTGTTGCGGTGCATGGGGTGTCGGTTCCGGTTCGCCGTTGGTGGTTCGTGTTTCTTCGTTGGTGGTTTCCTTTTCCTCGATCCCGGTGGTGGCGGGGCCTTGGCGAATCGGCCGCCCGCCCTAGGGACGGCCCCGTGCGAAACGGTCGATCAGTTCCCGGCGGGGATGCGGAGCTTCTGGCCGATCTGGAGGCCCTGCGCGTTGGTGATGCCGTTCTCCGCCATCAGCTTGTTGAAGGGGACGTTGAACTTGCGAGCGATGGCCCAGGGGGTGTCGCCGGGCTTCACTTCGTAGATCGACGGGCCCGCCGGTGCGGTCGGGGCGGGCGCCTGATCGGCGGCGCTTTCGGCGGCGATCGGAGTGGCCGCAGGCACGGCCTGGGCGACAACGGGGGCGGCGACTTCCTCGGGTCCTGGGATGGTGAGCCAGCGGCCGGGGTATAGCTCGTTGTCGGAGAGGATCGAGTTCTTGGCGCGGAGAGCCTCGGGACTGACGCCGAGCGAAGCGGCGATCTGGGAGAGGGTCTCGCCCGTCTGCACGCGGTATTGCTCGCCTTTGGTCGGATCGGGACGCAGCGGCGCGGGGGTGGCCTGCCGGGCCGGGACGTCGACGGGCGCCGGGACCGCCGCAGCCTGGGCCGGAACCTGCGCGGCGGTCTCGCGCGCCTCTTGCACGACGGCATCGAAATCCTGCCGGGCCGTGCTGATCTTCGCGGAGCTGGTTTCGGTGGCCTTGCCGACCATCTTGAAGGCAAGGATGCCTCCGACGGCGATGGCGTGCAGCAGCACGACGACGGCGAAGATCCGCGTCAGGCGGACGTCCGGGGTGTCGAGATACCAATCCTGTTCCTCGGTGAGGTTGGCGGCCAGTTTGGTCTGGGCGCGGGCCTTGCCGAGAATCCCCTGGCGGGATCCTTTCGTGGTCTTGCGGTTTCTTCTCTTGTTGCTCATGGGTCGTTGTGGGTGGTTGGAGTGGGAAATCGTTCGGAGGCCGAGGCGCCGCCCGCCCCGATGGAAAGGACGGCGCGGCGGAAGGCCTCGCCCCGCGCCTCGTATCCGCTGAACTGGTCGAAGCTGGAGGTTCCGGGGGAGAAGAGAACGACGTCGCCGTGACGCGCGGCGGCGGCGCCGGCGGCGACGGCTTCGTCGACGCCGGCGACGGGTCGGCAGGGGACGATGCCGCCCCACGCGTCGGCAAGGCGCCCGGCGATCTCGCCGAAGACGTATGCCTCGCGCACGCGTTGGCCGACGACGTTCCCGAGAGTGGTGTAGTCGAGCCCCTTTTCCTTGCCCCCGGCAAGCAGCACGACAGGCGCGTCCTGACCGGCGAGGGCGCTCTCGAGGGAATGGAGATTGGTCGATTTGGAGTCGTTGAGGTAGAGCACGCCGTCGATCTCGCGCACCTTCTCGCAGCGGTGGGGCGGCGCCTCGAAGGCGAGGATGGCGGGAGCGACGGCCTCCCAGTCGAGACCCAGCTCGTCGGCCACGGCGAGGGCGGCCATGACGTTCTCGGCGTTGTGCCGACCGTGGAGCCGGCCCCGCGAGTAGGGAAAGCGGCGTCCGCTCGCGCGGTGGACGAGTTCGCCCGCCTCGTAGGCGTAGTCCCCTGCCGCGGAGAAGGCGGAGAAGGTGGCGCGGCGGCAGGCTGGCTCGGGGGCGTCTTCGGCCTTGAGGACGGCGAGTTGGGCGGAACCGAGGTTGCGGAAGATGCGGAGCTTGGCGGAGCGGTAGTCCTCGATCGAGGCGTAGCGGTCCATGTGGTCGGGCGCGAAATTCGTCCACACGGCGATGCTCGGGGCGAAGCCGACGATGGTTTCGAGCTGAAAGGAACTGACTTCGAGGACGATCCAGTCGAGTTCGTCTCCGGCGAGAACGACTTCGCTGTAGGCGAGGCCGATGTTGCCGGCGGCGACGGCGCGGAGACCGGCGCCGCACAGCATCGCGGCGACGATCGCGGTGGTGGTGGTCTTGCCGTTGGTGCCGGTGATGGCGATCACGGGCGCCTTCCCCAGTCGCCAGGCGAACTCGACTTCGCCGACGAGTTCGGCGGAGGCTTCGGCGAATGCCTTTCCGATCGGCCAAGAGGCGTCGATGCCGGGACTGATCACGGCCAGGTCGAAGCGGCCCGGAGGAACGAGGGCGGCCTCTCCGCAGACGAGGGGAACGCCCTCGGCAGCAAGGGCGGCGGCGGACGCGGAGAGCCGCTCGGGCGCGGCGGCGTCGAAGACGCGCACCGAGGCGCCCCTCGCCCGCGCGAGGGC
>SLGN01000577.1 GCA_007123695.1 Verrucomicrobiales bacterium | reverse complement strand
GACGAACTTGAAGCAGACCGAGCGGACGAAATCGACCGCGCCGGAGATCTCCACCAGCCTCACGACAAGCTCTTCGGCTTCACCTTTGAGATCCCCGCAAACACCGCCGCCCTGCTGCGGGCCGAGCTGGCCTCGGCGCTTTCCAACGCACTGGAATGGGATTCCCTTGTCCACAAACCCGGCTCCTTCGTCGATCCCGCCTTCCGCCGCGCCCACACCGACCTGCTCTTTTCCACCAAGGTCAAGGGTCGGGAAACACTCGTCTACATCCTCTTCGAGCACCAGAGCACCAAGGAGCCCCGCCTCCACCTCCGCCTGCTGCATTATCTCTTCTGCATCTGGACCCGCCTCGAATCCGACCATCCCTGGCCGGCCAAGCTGCCCCCGATCCTTCCGGTCGTGCTATCGCAGAACGCAGTGCTCTGGGACGTGCCCGCCCGGCTCTCCGAGCTGATCGACATTCCCGAAGGACTCGAAGAGCCGCTGCGTCCCTACATCCCGGATTTCTCCTACCACCACATCCAGCTTGCCGGAATGGACTACGAGCAAATCCCCGGAACCAATTCGGGCGTGTTCGTGCTGCGGACGATGAAGGCCGATCGTCTCGGCGAGCTGCTCGCGGACCCGGTATGGGATGAAGCGGTCATCGCAGGCGTGCCGGACAAACTCCTGGAGATGGTGCTGCTCTACATCCTTCGCGGCGAGGTTGACAGGAGCGCCTTCGAGGATAGGATAAAGATGGTTGCGAACCCTGAAATTCGGAGCAAAGCCATGACTCTAGCTCAAGTTTACCGTCAGGAAGGACGTCAGGAAGGACGTCAGGAAGGACGTCAGGAAGCGATTCTGGAGTCGTTGGAAATCCGCTTCGGAAAGGTGCCCGCCGGCTTGGCCGAGGCCATTGTCGCCGTCCACGAGGACGAACGCCTGCGTGAACTCCACCGCGCCTCGATCTGCTGCGCCAACCTCGAAGAGTTTTCCGCGAGTTTGTAATCTGGGCGAAGCTCTCCGCTGCCCCCGGAAGAATGCGTGCTTTTGGGCGTTTTCGAAGCCAATCGCAAGATACAGAAGACGCCCTTCCTCTTCGAATCATCACGTTCCCCAGGCCCCGGCGCCGAGCACCTCGGAGGCGGCCCGCTCCAGGGCGCGGACGGCTCCTTGGATCTGCTCTTCGCTGGAGCACAGCGGCGGCATCAGGACGAGAGTGTCGCGGATGGGCCGGGTGAGCAAGCCGTGCTCGCGGGCGCGGAGGCAGACCTTCGCGCCGGTGGCCTCGCGCCAGTCCAAAGGGGCCCCCGTCCGACCCTCGACAAGATCGATGCCGGCGACGAGACCGATCTGGCGCAGCTCTCCGAAATGGGGGCAACGGTCCCGAGCCTCTTCGAGAGCGATGGAAAAGGCGCCGATCTTGGCGGGTAGGGAATCGAGAACGCGCTCCTCCTCGAAGACCCGCAGGCTGGCGAGGGCGGCGGCGCAGGCCAGAGGGTTGCCGCAGTAGCTGTGGCCGTAAAAAAAGGTCCGCATCTCTTCGTAGCCGCCGAGGAAGGCGGAAAAGACCCTCTCGGTCGTGAGGGTCGCGGCGAGGGGCAGGTAGCCGCCAGTGAGCCCCTTGGCGAGGCAGAGGAAGTCGGGGACAACGCCCTCGTGCTCGCAGGCGAAAATCCGTCCGGTGCGGCCGAAGCCGGTCATGACCTCGTCGAGCGCGAGGAAGGCCCCGTGGTGATCGCACCAGTCGCGGACGCGGCGCAGCATGCCGGGAGGCCAAATCCGCATCCCGGCGGCCCCTTGGACGAGGGGCTCGAGCACGACGGCGTTGACCGAGGAGGCCGTTTCGGCATCGAGCGCCTCGAGCTGCTCCACGGCGGCGAGCCGAGTCACTTCGTAGCCGCTCGCGGCGAAAAGTCCGTGAAAGGCGGGGATGCCTCCGAGCGAGGCGACGCCGAGGGTGTCGCCGTGGTAGGCGCCGTCGAAGGAGACGAAGCGCCGCCGCCCGGTCTCGCCGACGCGCTCGCGGTATTGCGCGGCCATGCGGCAGGCGCACTCGATCGCAGTGGAGCCGTCGTCGGTGAAGAAGACGCGGGCGAGGGGTTCGGCGGGCGGGGGCGCCTTCGGAGCGACCTCGACGAGCCGGGCGGCGAGACGGATCGCGGGCTCGTTGGAGTAGCCGAGGGCCGAGCAGTGGGCGAGACGTCCGAGCTGCTCGCGCAGGGCCGCGTCGATCGTGGGATGGCGGTGCCCGTGGATGTTGGTCCAGATCGAGCTGTTCCCGTCGAAGTAGTCCCGCCCTTGTGCATCCGTCAGGATCGCCCCGCGTCCCGAGACGAGCACGAGCGGATCGTCGGGCGACTCGCACCAGTCTCGCATCTGGGTGAAGGGATGCCAGAAGTGCGACTTGTCGAGGCGGGCGAGCCCGGCAAGGGATTCGGGCGACCCAACAGGGTTGGAGGCCCCGGCAAACCCTGTCGGGTCGGGGAGGATATCAGCGCTCGCCGGCATTGCGGAGGACTTGGTTCGCCACATCATCGGAGAGCCGTTTCACCGCTTTCACCACGCCGCCCCGAGGGTCGGCTGGGGATTCACCCGATAGGGCATCCAGACGACGCCGACGGCGCGGGCGGCGCAGTTCTTCTTGAGCGGCTTGAGCGTGATCGTCTCCAAGGACTCGGACATGGGGTCCATCGACGCCTTCAGCTTCTCGACTTCCTCCGCGCACTCCTTCTCGATGGCCTCGAGCTCGGCCTGGAATTCGCGGACGCGCTCTTCGGCCCGGGCGACGTCGCGTCCCTGCTGCCAGGCGCGCGAGGCGCCGGTCATGGCGGTGCGCCCCTGGGTCGCGGAGACCCGCTTTCCGAGGACGGCGGAAAGGATGGTGCTGCCGACGCGCACGGCGGTGTCGAGCCTGGCGGTGTTGGCCCGGGCCTTTTGGGTGTCGAGGGCGTCCATGGACTTGGCCACCTTGTCCTCGGCCGCCTTGATCCGCTTCGCGTAGTTCGACTGCAGGGCTTCGACCTTGGCGTCGCGGGCCTCGTGGGCGGCATGGACGAGCCGGGCGCGGAAGTCGCCCTCGCACTCGCCGAGCTGCGAGAAAAGCCCCGTCGAGGGACTGCGGAGGATTTCGGCGCGGTGGTTCGAATAGAGCCAGTCGACGAGTTCCCTGCCCTGATCGCTCCAAAATTTCTGATCGAGCAGCGAATGGGGCAGTTCGGCGAAGGAGGCACCCTCGAGCGGATCTTCGCCAAGCTGGCTCACGGCCAGATCCGGGGGCAAGTCGATCTCTCGGCTCCAATCGACCGACCCGGCAGCCGAATCGATCGGGTTGACCAGCAGAACGGTCTCGGAGGCATTGACGCCTCTGGCGTTGTCCTCGTAGCGCACCTCGCCGATGCGGATCACGGCGGGCTGGTAGAGAACCTCGGCGCCGGGCGTGCCTGGGCCGGCGGGCACGAAAAACTCCTCGGCCCCGCGTGGCAGACGCGGGCGCATCGTCGTGGCGCCCGCTCCGGCACCGGCCGCCGGCGAAGCCGCCGCCGCGGCGGGACGGGCGGCGGCGATTTCGGCGCGCTTCGGATCCATCAGGGTCTTGATCTGCCCCCGGGCGAGGGGGCCGGTCAGGTAGCTCATGACCCAGCGCACGTGGAAGAGCGTGGGGGCGTCGTCGTTGACGTTGTTCATGAGGAAGATGCGGTTGCCGAGCCCGGCGAGGAGCTGCTCCATGCGGCGGCGGTCGAAGTGGCCGTCGTTGCTGGCGGCGGCGCCCTCGAGCCCGTCGAGGACGCGGGCTTTGTCGCGTTCGGTCTGGAGGCGCCCGAGCCACCATGTGCCGATGTTGGAAAGGGCCTTGTAGTCGAGATCGACGGGGTTCTGCGTGGCGAGGAGGACGCCGAGACCGAAGGCCCGCGCCTGCTTCAGCAGCGTCATCATCGGCTTCTTCGAAGGGGGCATCGCCGAGGGCGGCAGGTAGCCGTAGATCTCATCCATGTAGAGCAGCGCCCGCAGGCTGGTGGTGCCGCTCTGCGCGCGCATCCAGCCGAGGGTTTCGTTGAGCAGCAGGGAGACGAAGAACATCCGCTCGGCGTCGCCGAGGTGGGCGATGGAGAAGATGGCGACCCGCGGCTTGCCCTCGGGGGTGTGGAGCATGCGCCGGATGTCGAGCGGCTCGCCCTCGAGCCAGGTCGCGAAGCCGGGCGAGGCGAGCAGGTTGTTCATCTTGAGCGCCAGATCCATGCGGCTCTTCTGCGGCACGACGGTCTCGAGGTCGAGGACGCCGATCTTGTCGAAAGGCGGCACCTGGATGTGCCGCACGAGGCTCTCGAGGGTGACGCCGTGTCCGCCCCTCCACGCGTGGGAGAAAATGTTCGACAGCAGGATGTGCTCGGGGTCGCGGATGGGGTCGGCATTGTTCCCCACCAGCGAGAGCAGGCTGGAGACGGTCGATTCGATCCGCTCGGCAAAGGCCTCGGCGTCGTCGATGATCTCGAACTCGGGCACGTCGAGCGAGCTGAGGATGGAGACCGGCAGCCCGGCATTGGACCCGGGGGTGTAGACGGCGAGATCGACCTTGTCGCGGAGCTGGGCGATGCGCTCGGGCGCCTGCCCCCAGTCGGCGAGGCCCTTGCGCCACATCGCGGCGGTGTTGGCGGCGTGCTCGTCGGGGGAGATGCCGCGCTTCGACGCGTCCTCCTCGTTGATCCAGGGGCGGTAGCTCTCGGGCGCGAGGTCGGGAAAGGTCAGGAGCAGGTTGGCGATGTCGCTCTTGGGTTCGATCACGATGGCGGGGATGTTGTCCATCGCCGCCTCCTCCAGCAGCGCGATGCAGAG
>SLGN01000284.1 GCA_007123695.1 Verrucomicrobiales bacterium | reverse complement strand
CGGTCGCTCTCGGATCAGCGCCTCGGGGAAAGCGGGGCTCGCACCGGCAGAGGCACGGCGCGACGGCGAGAGAGTCCCGAGAGCTGGGTCATCACGTTCGGCGCGTTGCTCGAAACGATGGCGGCTGCGCGATGCCGCCCGGCTCCGCGCGGCCGGTAGACGACGCTGTAGATCGTAGTTTGGCCGGGAAACAACCTGCGGGTTCGGGTCTGCGTGGCTCGGAAATGACGGGTTCCGGCACCGCGGAGCCCCACGCGAATACCGTTGGCGGCAGCGTCGCCGATGCTTGCGACGCGGACTGCGACGCGGCGGCTGGAGCGCCCGACCGGAGTCGCGGGGAATCGTCGCACGCGGGGAACCCTGAGCCTAGGCGAGGACGGGACGAACGGGAGCACCTCGTAGGTCATATCGAACGTATAGCCTTCCACCGTCTCGGTCCCGGGCTCGAAGTGGGAGTAGGGCACGCCCGGCATTTCAATCATGCCGGTCCCGGAAATCGTGGTGCCCACGTCAGCCCAAGTGTCCGCCGAATTCACCTCGAGATACCAGAGGCCCGAAGCGAAATAAATCCTCGTCACCGGGACCGGGGTGCCATCGACGAGAAATTGCAAGCCCTCAGGCAGGTCGATGCTCTCCCAATCCGGGGCCGTCGGGCTGGCGGCAGGCTTCCTACCTTTGTAGTCCGCAGGGGTGTTGGAGAAGCTGGTGGAGTCCCTGTAGGTGGTGGAACCGCCCATGGAGAAGTTCACCCCCCCGTCGGTGCGCTCCTGCACGGTGACGGTGAGGTCGCCGATGGGGCCGCTCGGAGCACCAATGGCGGAAGAAGAATGGAGAGTGCCGAGAGCGGCGGCGGCGAAGGCTGCGGCGAACTTCAGCAGGGGCAAGACTCGATAGGAATTTGTTGATTTCATGGTGGGAACAAGCGCGAGGCAGCGAAAGATTCCGGAAAACAAGGGGGTGCCCGTGAGATGCGACCGGATTGGAGAACGGGATCTCCCGCGAGAGCCATTCGCAGAAGGTTTTGGTTTGAGGCTGGGCCTAAATTAGGATCCTTTCCAGCATCCTGAAAGCATTATCTTTCGGTTCTTTGGCGTCAACGCGCCACAATGCGCCTCGGCAAAAGAGTGCAGCCCGCTGTCGGGCGCCCGCCGCCGAAATCGCCGGAAAAGTCGCCTGGCCGTGCTTTGTTGTCGCCCGCATCGCGAGGACGCCTCAAGACCCAATGCACCCCGCCAAACCCGCTCCTCCAGGACGTCGCTTCGCCGGCCTGCCGCCCTACCTGCTCGTGGGGCTGGCGGTCGCCGTCGCCTTCCGAGCTACGCCCTTCCTTGGCTTCGTGGACTACGACGATCCGCTGATCGTCGACAACCCGGCGGTGAACGGCGGGCTCACCTTCGCGGCGCTGCGCCACGCCTTCGCCGAGACCTCGATCCATCTGTGGACCCCGCTCACGATCCTTTCCCACGCCCTCGACTTCCAAATCTTCGGGGGCTGGCCGGGCGGGCACCACCTCGTCAACCTCGCCCTGCACCTCGCCTCCTGCCTGATCCTCCTCGCGTGGCTGCGGAGGTGGTCCGGCGATCCGGCGCTGGCTCTCGCCGCGACGCTGCTTTTCGCGGTCCATCCGCTGCGGGTCGAGTCGGTCGCGTGGGTGGCCGAGCGCAAGGACGTGCTGTCGGTCTTCTTCTACCTGCTCGCCGTCTGGCACTACACCATCTGGGCCGCGAGCCGGGGCGGCCCGGCGGACGAAGGAAGGGGCGCGGAGCCGCTGCGGCGGCTCCGCCGACACTATTGGCTGGCCGTGCTCGCCGCGCTGCTCGGGGCGCTCTCGCAACCGAGCCTGATGACGCTGCCGGCGGCCCTCTTGCTGATCGACTACTGGCCCCTGCGCCGCCTGTCCGCGACGGACTGGAAAAACTGGCCCCTGCTCGGGCGGCTGCTCTTCGAAAAGCTGCCCTTCGCGGCGCTGGCGGCGGCGGCGGCGGCGGTTGCCTGGGCGACGTGGTCGGAGACCCAGTTCGTCGGCGAACCGCCTTCGCATTCGCTCGTCGAGCGGATCGGCTTCGCCAGCATGGCCTATGCCCGCTATCTCGCCCTCACCTTCGCCCCCGTCGGCATGGTCGCGTTCCTTCCCCACCCGGCGGAGGTGCCGGCCTGGGGCTACGCCGCCGCGGGCCTCCTCGCCGCCGCCAGCGTCGCGGTTCTCTGGCAGCACCGGCGAGCGCCGTGGCTCGTCTTCGGCTGGCTCTGGTTCCTCGGCACGATCCTGCCGGGAAGCGGTCTCGTCACCATTTCGGACCACTTCGCTCCGGATCGCTACACCTACCTCGGCCACGCGGGACTGTCCGTCGCCCTCGTTTGGCTGGTCGCGGCAACCGGGAGACGCCATCTCGCGCCGCGAACCGCCGCCGTGGCGGGATGGGCCGCGCTGGCCCTCGCGACTCTCGCGCTTTCCCATTTTGCCGACCGCCAGACCCGGGTGTGGCGCGACCCCGAGACGCTCTGGTCCCACGCCCTCGTGCACACGCCGGCGAACTACGTGGCCCACAACCAACTCGGGCTCGCCCTGCTGCAACGGGGAGAGGTCGAGGAGGGCATGCGCCAACTGAGGGCTTCGATCGCCGCCCGTCCGGGATTCCCTGTCGCGATCGCCAATCTCGCCCTCGCGATGGCGCGGGACGGCCGCATGGAGGAGGGACGGCCGCTGCTGGACACCCTCGGCCAAGACTTCCGCGATCGGGGACGCTTCCTTTCCGAAATGCTCGCAGTCGCCTTGGCAAAGGACGACGAGGACCTCGCGGCAGAGCTGTGGCGGGAGATCGTCGCGGCCTACCCAAACTCCGCCGGCACGCGCATCGCCGCCGGCGACTTCTTCTACCGGCGCGGCGATGCGGACGCGGCTCTCCGCCTCTACGACGAAGCGGTGCGGATCGAGCCGGACAACGCGCTGGCCGCGCTCAGCGCCGCCACTCTGCTCCTCCAACGCGGAGCAACCGCCGAAGCGCTGCCCTACGCGCAACGCGCCGCCGAGCACGCCCGCGCCCGCAATACCGGGGCCGAGGCATGGCGAACCGTGGCGCAGTCCCACATCCTGCTCGAGGAATGGGCGGAGGCGATCGCGGCATACAAGCGCGCCCTATCGATTTCAGCCAGCCATCCGGTGGTGCGGAACGAGGCGGCGCAACTGCTGCTCGACTGTCCCGACCCGTCCCTTCGCGACCCGGGCGGCGCGCTTCACCACGCCCAGCGCCTGCCGGACGCCGCGCCATGGAGAAACATCGACCCCAATCGCGAAACAAGCTCCAGGCTGTCGCCGCCAAAGAAACGCACCGTCGAGGAATCCCCCAATCCGCGCTATCTCCGAACCCTTGCGCGGGCTTGGCAGGCGAACGGACGCGTGGACCTGGCCGCCGAAGTGGCGAACGCCGGACTCGACGCGGTTCGGGAAATCACTTCCGTCTCCCCCCTTCCGAAGCCGTGGACCAAGGACGAACTCGATGGCCTCCGCTCTTGGTTCCTGAATTTGCTGGATGGAGCCGAGCGGGAGGCGAAGGCGGATCCCCGACCGCGGAGGAAAGGACGATAAGGGATGCGGGCTACCCCGCGCCCTGCACGGTCGGTCGGGGCTCGGGCGTGTTCGATGCTGGAACGGCCTTGCCCGCACCGGTGATCCGTCGGCCGAGGTCTTCGAGGGCGAGGTAGACGCAGGGCACCAGAATCAGCGTGATGACGGTGGCGAAAACGATGCCGAATCCGAGGGAGACGGCCATGGGGATCAGGAAGCGGGCCTGCACGTCGGTCTCCAGCAGCATGGGGGTGAGGCCCGCGAAGGTCGTCATGGAGGTCAGAAGAATCGGTCGGAAACGGGCCGCGCCGGCCTTGCAGGCGGCATCGTGGAGGCTCTCGCCGGCCGCGACGTGGCGGTTGACGTAGTCGACCAGGACGAGGCTGTCGTTCACAACGACACCGGCGAGGGCGACGAGGCCGCACATGCTCATGATGCTGAGGGCGAAGCCCATGATGAGGTGCCCGCCGATGGCGCCGACGAGCCCGAAGGGAATCACGCACATGACGATGAGGGGCTGCACGTAGGAGTTCAGGGGAATGGCCATCAGGATGTACATGCCGAGAAGCGCGAGGAAGAACTTCTGAAGGATTTCGGAGACGGACCGGGCCTGGTCGCGTTGCTCGCCTTGGAAGAGATAGCCGACCCCGGGATACTTCCGCATGACGTCGGCGAGCGCTCCGTCCTCTACCGGGGGAGGTTCCTCGGCGCCGACGAGGGAGCGGAGGCGTGCGGCGATGTTGGACCGCCATTGTTTCATCTTTCCCGGCTCGACCGTGCCGGCAGTGAGGGCGGCGACGATCTCGTTGGCATTGGCCCCGGTAGTCTTGTCGACGTCGGCGGTGATGGTGACGGAGCGCCTCTGGTCGGTCCGACGGATCGTGGCGTAGGCTCTGCCGAACTCTGCGGTGGCGACCTCGTTGAAGGGGATCTCGGCGCCGTCGGGAGTGCGGATGCGCATGTTCTCCAGATCCGCGAGCGAACGGCGCTCGTCGCGCGGGTAGCGCACGAAGACGCGCACCTCGTCGCGTCCGCGCTGGAGCCGCTGGATTTCGTCGCCGTAGAAGCCTTGGCGAACCTGGCGGGCGACATCCTCGAGGCGCAGGCCGAGAGCTTCGCCGCGCGGGAGTATGCCCAGCTTGAGCTCGCGCTTCCCCTCCAGATTGGAGTCGGCGATGTCGATGACTCCGCTGAAATCGGCAAGGGCCGCCGTGACCTCCCTGGTGGCGAGTTCGAGTTCGTCGAGGTCGTCG
>SLGN01000582.1 GCA_007123695.1 Verrucomicrobiales bacterium | reverse complement strand
TCGCTCCATCGCTCCATCGCTCCATCGCTCCATCGCTCCATCGCTCCATCGCTCCATCGCTCCATCGCTCCATCGCGCCATCGCTCCATCGCTCCATCGCTCCATCGCTCCACCACTCCAAAGCGATCAATTTCGTATTCACGTGCGAAGCAATCCCGCTCGGCGTCCCGAGGCTGCGCCGACGAAAAACGCCGCGCCCGCGCTAGGCGGGGGCGGCGGTTTCGGGAAGGGGGATTCGCGTAGATCGCGGTCGTTTGCAAATCAGGCCGAGGCCTCGGATTCGTCGGCGGTGACGAGGGCATCGACCCACTCGATCATCGCCATGGGAGCCGAGTCGGAGTTCCGCTGGCCAAGGCGGATGATCCGGCAGTAGCCGCCCTGGCGGTCGGCGCTGGCCGGGGCGATGACCTCGAAGAGGGTCTTCGCGCTGCGCTGGGCGAGCTGGTTGCTGCCGAGCAGGCTGATGGCGCGGCGGCGGCTGTGGAGCGGGTCGTGGCAGGTGGCCCGTCCCCGCGTCATGGAGAAGGTGATTGTGAATGCCCAAGGAGAGTTCGTGCTTGACCCCGGATCGGCGGGCTGCTGGCGGGCTGCTAAAAGGGGAGGACGGGAGGACGGATCAAATCAATGAGAATCAGGAAACTTGCGCGTGAACCCGAGGAGCCCGGTGCGGGAAAACCGCACGCCGGGATCTGCGAGGGGGACGCCGAGCAATCGGCGTTCCTACCTTAATCGACAAAAATTTTGACGGTGAACGGGGCGAGGTTGATGGAGGGTTTGGGCCGCCGGGATCGTTGCGTGAAAAGGTTTCACGACCTTCTTTACGGGATGGGGAGGGGTGTCGAAGATGTTGTGGTCTCCCTATGACAGACCGCCTCGGAAGTGCACACGCTCCAAAGAGGCTTGGATCTCGGCACCGCGACGCGGGTTGGGGCGACGAGGTTCAGCAATCGGACTGGCAGCAGCGCTTGACGGAGTGTGGATTTCGTGGTGGGATTTCGCCATGCGACGAATCTTTCCTTTGCTGCTTCTGCTGCCGGGCCTTCCGGCTCTTTCCCTTCTCCACGCCGAGACGGCGGCTTGGCGGCACAAGGAGCTTCGGCGGTTTCCTGCGGCGGAGGCGCATCAGGGCGTTGCGGTGGATGCGGACCATTTCTACGCCATCACCAACCGGGCCATCGGGAAATACCGCAAGTCGGACGGCGGTCGCGTGGGCGGATGGGAAGATCCGCCCGAGGGTCGCCTGCGGCACCTCAATGCGGGGATCGTGCTCGAGCACCGTCTCTACTGCGCCCACTCGAACTTTCCCAAAATGCCGGAGGAGAGTTCGGTCGAGATCTGGGACACGCGGACGATGGAGCACATCGACAGCATCCCGTTCGAGAAGCCTCCGGGATCCCTCACCTGGGTGGATCGGAAGGATGGGATCTGGTATGCCTGCTTCGCCCACTACCGCCGCGATTCGGGCGACCCGGCGAAGTCCCGGGTCGTCGCCTACGACGAGGACTGGAAGCAGCTCGCGGCCTGGAGCTTTCCCGCCGACCTGATCGAGCGCTTCGCCGGATACAGCAGCTCGGGCGGGGGATTCGGGCCCGGGGGGCATCTCTTCGTCTCGGGGCACGATGCTCCGGAACTCTACGTGCTCGACCTGCCCGAGGGCGGCGGCGAAATGGAGTGGACCGCGACCATCGAGGTCAGCGCCAAGGGCCAGGCCTTCGACTGGGACCGGCACGAGGGCGGTGGCGTCGTCTACTCGATTCAAAGGAAGAGCCGCGAGGTCATCGTCTCGCGCATGGGGAAGAGTTGAACTGCGGTCGAATCGAACTGCGTTCGAACCCCACCCCCTCTGAAGAGCGGAGGGGGTGGGATTGACTTCGCTGCGCTCCGTCTTTCTGCGCTCGCCGGAGGCTCGCTTCGAATCGAACTGCGTTCGAACCCCACCCCCTCTGAAGAGCGGAGGGGGTGGGATTCGAACCCACGGGACCTTGCGGCCCAGCGGTTTTCAAGACCGCCGCAATCGACCACTCTGCCACCCCTCCTCGGCGAGGGAGAAGGCATGCTGCTTTTCCCCCCCAAATTGAAAGAAAAACAAACTACTCCACGGAAAGGGGCTCGGCAACCCGAAGGGGGGGCGGGCTGCCGCCTGCGATGGAATCTTCGGGATCGTCGTTCCAGGGCTGGTCGGGAGCGGTGAGATGCCACGAGGCGATGTCCTCGAGCTCGGAGATCGAGGCGACGGTGGCCAGTTTCTGGCGGAGGTGCTTGCCGCCCCGCAGCCCCTTGGTGTAGGCCATGAGCCGGGACCGGAGCGACTGCATGGCGTGGCGTTCGCTGGGGAACTTGCCCCATTCGTGGAGCAGGCGGGCGTGCTGCAGCACGAAGGCCCAGCGCTCTTCGAGCGAGACCGGTTGGGGCGGTTCGCCCGTGGCGAGGTAGTGCTTGGCCTCGCGGAAGACCCAGGGGTAGGCCATGGCGGCGCGGCCGATCATGGCGCCGCGCACGCCCGTGCCAGCGCGGCGGCGGGCCACGTCGGCGCCCGAGGCGATGTCGCCGTTGCCGATGACGGGAATGGAAACGGCGCGGGAGCAGGCGTCGATGACTTCCCAGTCGGCCTCGCCGGAGTAGCCTTGGGCGCGGGTGCGGCCATGCACCGCGACCGCCTGCATGCCGCAGTCCTCGAGAAGGCGGCACACCTCGGGGGCGTTGACGAGGTGCTGGTCCCAGCCGATGCGGATCTTTGCGGTCACCGGCACTTCGTCGCCGACGCCGCGGGCGATGGCGGTGGCGACTTCGGCGAGGAGGGGGCAGTCCCGCAGCAGCGAGGATCCCCCGTTCTTGGCGACGACCTTCTTGACGGGGCAGCCGAAGTTGATGTCGATGAAGTCGGGCCGCTTCCAGTCGATGATCTTTCTGGCGGCCTCGGCCATGCGGGGGCCGTCGGCGCCGAAGATCTGCACGCCGACGGGCCGCTGGGCGTCGTCGAACTCGGTGTAGACGCGGGTGCGCTCGTCGGCCTGCATGATGCCCTCGGCGGAGACGAACTCGGTCACCATGACGTCGGCCCCGAGCTCTTTGCAGAGCCGGCGGAAGACCAAGTCGGTGACTCCCGCCATGGGGGCGAGGTAGAGGGGGAAGCGACCGTTGTCGAACCAGGGAAGCATGCGGAAGGATAGTCCGAAAAGCTCCCCGGGCCAACTGCCCCGCGCACCGGGAATGCTCTACCGCCGCGGTCGCACGAGCTCCCGGATGGCGGCGAGGTAGGAGGCGAGCGCGTCTCCGGGCTCCAGTTCGTGGGATTTCTCGAGGTGTTCGAGGGCGGCCTCGTGCTCGCCGGCGGCGACGAGGAGGCGTCCGTGGGCGAGCGCGGCGGCGGCGGCGTGATCCGGCATGCGGGCGGCTTGCTCGAGCAGCATTTCGGCCTCGGCCCGTCGGCCCGAACTCTCGTGGAAGCGGGCGAGCAGGAGCAGGGCGTCGCCGTCGAGCGGTTCGCGGCGCAGCCAGTCGGCGACGAGCGCCGCACCGGCCTCGGCGTCGCCCGTCTCCAGCTCGAGGATGGCCCGGGCGCGGACGAGGCGGGAGACGAGTTCCCGTTCGCCTTCCTCCGGCGAGAGGGAGCTGCGGTAGGCCTCGACCTCTCCGATCGACTCGGCGAGGTCGGCGGCGCGGGTCCAGTCGGATTGGGAAAGGAAAAGCTCGAGCCCCTCGAGAATCCGGGCGGGTGCGGGCGGCGAGTCGTCGGCGAGGGCTTCGAGATAGCGGTCGAGGGCGAGTTCGGGCAGTCCCTGCTGCGCGTAGAGGTGGCCCAGCGAGACCTTGGCGGGGGCGTCGAGCGTGCCGACGCGGTGGAGGAATTCGAGGTTGGCGGCGGCGGCGAGCTCGTCGCCGAGGGTCAGCCAGGCGTCGGCTTGGAGCAGCCAGGGCGCCGGGTCGGCGGAGGCGTCGCCGAGCAGCCCCTGGAGGATGCTGGCGGCCTCGCGGGGGCGCTCCAGGGCGAGGAGGGCCTCGGCCTCGCCGAGCCTCCATTGGCGCTCGTCGGGCTGGGTGAGCAGGGCGAGGCGGTAGGCGTCGAGGGCGGGCTGGTGATGCCCCTCGCGGGCGTGGCAGTAGCCGAGCAGGCCGGTGGCGAGACCGTCCTGGGCGCCGAGCTCGAGGGCGCGGACGAGGTGGGTCTTGGCCTTTTTGAACTCGCCGGCCTGGACGAGGACGATGGCGTAGTTGCGGTGGGCGTCGCGGAAGTTCGGAAAGAGGGCGAGGGCCTGCTCGAAGCGTTCGGCGGCGGCTTCGGGACGGCTGGCCTCGAACTCGAGGGTGGCGAGGTTGAAGAGCATCGCCGGGCTTTTCTCGAGAAGGGAGGAGTCGCGCAGCACCGAGGCGGCCTTTTCCCGGTCCTCGTCGGCCATGGCCTTGGCGGACTCGTCGAGGTAGAAGGCTTCGTCTTCGGTGAGCCGGGGCTCGATGCGGGAATCGATTCCGAAGCTGGCGGTGACCGAGCGGCGGAAGGTTTCGCTTTTCCACAGAGGGTCGATGGGGAGGGGCTCGGCGGCGTCGAGCAAGCCGACGCCGAGGAGGCCCGCCGCGGCGGCGAGGGATCGGAGACGGGGACGCATCAGGAGCGGAGAATGAGGGGCCAGCGAAAGAGGGCGTTGACGGAGCGCCCGTCCTTCTTCGGCGGGGTGAAGCGGGCCCGGGTGGCGAAGGACCGGGCCATCGCGGTGAAGTCGTCGTGCGGGCTTTCGAGGACGCGCTGGACGGTGACGTTCCCTCCGGCGCTGATGAAGACCTCCAGAACGACGCGGGCTTCGGTCACTCCGAGCCGTTTCTGCGA